>JAYVXG010000208.1:0-2066 GCA_043785475.1 Armatimonadota bacterium | reverse complement strand
ACATCTGCCGAGAGTGCATGATCGTCTTCTGCGTGAACGGAAACACGATGATTCGTACAACGAGGGCAAGCATCAATGCGCCGAACCAATAGCTGAATGCAGGGTTCTTTCCTGTCAGTGCCATGAGCATGTCGATCGCGTTATAGCCACCCGGGATGAAGCCCCAAATGATTTCTACTTTGTTACGCGCGCTCAGGATTTCGCTAATTTTGTGGAAGAGGTTCTGGCCAGAAATAGTTTGCGGAACTTCGGGAAAACGAGAGTCTGATGCCGATGTGAATTCCTTGTCGCGCCAATCAGCCGTGTCAATTTGCTTTTTCTGAAATGGCCAAAGCGTTTGGTAAGCCAAGCGGACACGTGGGGTCTCGTTTCGCATGATTCCCGCTCGAAGTTGGGTATTTGCAACCAAGACGGCTCCCTCGTATTTTTTGAGATTAGCTTCTGGCTCGGTTAATTTTTTGTCTTTAACTTCCTGGTCAATCTGATTTTTATAGGTGTTGAAAAGACTAGCCGCAGAAACATCCATTGTCTCGACATTCGCTTTTCTGAGCTGAGTCAGAACATCCGAAGTGGGAAGTGGAGCCTCCTTCTTCTGATTGTTCATCGTCGAGAAAATCCAAACAAACGACAGCATCCAGATAATCCAGATGAAGGTCATATTACGCTTTGGTACCGGTGCTTTAGCCATTACTTTGTTAAATTTTTAAGGGACAGGGTCATTCCCACCGGGATGCCAAGGGCCACAACGGCTAATTCTTCGCATTCCCATCCAGGAGCCTTTGAGGAGTCCGTATTTGTCGATCGCTTCCAACGTGTATTGGGAGCAACTCGGGTTAAACCGACACGTAGGGGGCATCCACGCAAATCCGCGCTGATAACACCGAACTAAGAAGATTCCAATCCTCCGACCCAAACTTTCGCCTCTCCAATTAAGTGCGTCAAATCCGCGCTGAGCGTTGCATGATCTGCTTTTTGGCACTTGACGCTCACAACAACGACAAAATCATGGGTACTGAATGGTGCTTGGGTCTGAAGCATGGCGTGAATTCGTCTCTTTTGCCGGTTTCGGTGGGGTTTCGCTCCAAGCTTTTTGCTCGTTGCAATCCCAACGAGGCCATTGCCCGGGTTCACGATCAGCGTTAAAAAGTCGCCGCGAAATCGGCGACCTTGATTGTAAATTTCGTCAAACCGGCGCTTGGATGGACCTTTTATGCGCTCAATTTATGACGACCTTTACCTCGTCGTCGTTTAAGGACATTTTGACCATCTTGGGTTCTCATTCGAATACGAAAACCGTGAGTCTTACTACGTTTGCGGTTATTAGGTTGGAACGTGCGTTTCATAGGGCAGCCTTCACTGAAGTGTTAGGAGGCTAAATTGTACCCTTAGATTCCGGGCAAGTTTACTTTTTTGAGTTTCGTCTCGGTCTGCGACAGGTCTTTTTGCATCTTTTGAACCGCCTCTGGACGATAATTGAGCAAGCTCCTCACCACTTCAGGGTCGCTCAGAGCCATTACGTTGATCGCTCCCCGAATCTTCCAAATTTCCAACGCAAGCCTTTGTTTCTCACTGTACGTCTTCGGGATATCGGCCTGGTCAACCCGCTTCATCAAGGCTTGAAGCTGACTTTGGGCCCCCTTATAATATGCCGGGGCTGCTTTCAGCATCTTCTCCGCCAGCGGCTTTCCTTCTTTCTGAATCCGCTCCCAAATACCTTTGGCAACGGAAATACTGGCTCCTACCGCGCGGTCAGACCACGAAGAAGTCTCATTCTGCCGGGCAAAACTGGTCGCAAAAACCAACAAGCCAACCAACACAACGACGAACCTTTTCATTTCCTCTTCAATTATATGACTATCTGACGAATCATCGAATAACATGTGTGCCATGTCGGGCGCACATTGCGACATTTTGATAGTTGGAGGCGGAACCGGCGGAGTTGCCGCGGCAATGATGGCGTGCGATCTTGGGCATTCGGTCATCCTCACCGAAGAGACCGATTGGCTCGGCGGACAGTTAACTGCCCAAATTGTTCCTCCCGACGAACACCCCTGGATCGAACAGTT
>JAYVXG010000207.1:0-6960 GCA_043785475.1 Armatimonadota bacterium | reverse complement strand
CAAAAACACGGCGGCGACATAACGTTCGAGACCGAAGTCGGACACGGCACGACGTTCTCAATTAAACTCCCGATTCAACAGGTGGTCCAAAATGCCGCTTAATTTCACGAATCCACCCCACGAATTCCAACTGCTTGCAAGGCAAATCAAGTAAGAAGATGAGAAAAACCAAACACTCGCTCCATAACGAGCCGAAAGGCTACCCATGCCTCGGAACTAACATTACCGATAACAAAGTTTTCATTACTTCCCCAGGAAGGCCATAGAGATGCAAAATACTCAGTTCGAACCAAATCAAACCGATATAGGATCCGCAGAATTGATCCAAAGAGTTTCTGAACTCGAACGAATCGTCGAAGAGAAGACGCTTGAACTCGAAAGGCGAAATCAAGAAGTCAAAGGGATATTCGACGCTCTCAATATGATTCAAGGAGAGCTCCTACAAGCTCAAAAGCTCGAGTCTATTGGACGTCTCGCATCGGGTGTTGCCCATGAAATCAACACTCCTGTACAATTCATTGGAGACAGCATTCACTTCTTGGACTCTGGCCTCACTGACCTTTTTGGGCTTGTTGCCGCGCTTCTCAATTCAGCGCAATTGGTCTCTTCTGGAAAAGCAAATTTTCAGGACTTTGGCGCAGAAATTGAAGAGATCACCAAGAAATTTGACTATAAGTACTTGGTAGAAAACCTCCCTCAATCAGTTGAACGAGCCATCGAGGGGCTACAGCGCGTTGAAGTAATCGTCCGATCAATGAAGGCATTTGCCTTTCCTGACCAGAAGGTGGTCAGCGCGATGGATATTAATGGCGGATTGACCGCGACGGTTGGAATCGCGAGGAATGAATATAAGTACGTCGCAGAAGTAGAATTGGACCTCGGCGATATCCCGATGGTTGACGGCTACTTAGGTGAAATGAATCAGGTTTTTCTCAATCTCATTGTAAATGCCGCCCACGCTATCGGCGACGTTTATAAAAGGACTGACGAGAAAGGACTGATCTCGATTCGAACACGGCAGGACGGCGACGACGTGGTAATTGAAATCTCCGACAGCGGCTCTGGAATTCCTGCGTACGTCCAGAGTTACATCTTTGATCCATTCTTCACAACGAAAGAACTTGGAAAGGGCACTGGCCAGGGCCTTGCCATTTCCCGTCAAGTTGTAACCCAAAAACACAATGGAGAAATCTGGTTTACGACTAAACAAGACACTGGAACCACATTCTTTATTCGACTCCCAATTCGACACGTACCAAAGGAAGGCGCGCCTGACCAATCCGGCCTTGCAGCGTAGGGCAGAGTATTCTGAGATGGAGAAGTTCCAGCCTTATTCCGCGATCACCTCAGGCTGGTAGAATCGGCTCAATGTCCGAATATTTTGTCCTTACTGCGGCGGGCGAACGTTACGGCCCCGCAAGCGCCGACATCCTCACCCAGTGGGCGTCCGAGGGGCGCATTCCCAACGGAACCATGGTCGAGGAAGCTGGAACGGGTAGCCGCATGCCGGTCATAAACGTTCCTGGGTTCATCAGTACTCGAGTCATGATGCAACCGCCTCACAGTGAAAATGACCAACTTCACGCTGGCCAGTGGCAAAACCCGATGGCGAATCCCATGGCGGGCCAATACGGCGGGCATCAGTACGTCAACAATAATCTCGTCAAAGCCATTCTCTCAACCCTTTTTTGCGCCATGCCAATCGGCATTGTGGCGATTGTTTACGCCGCTCAAGTAGACGGGCACGCCCGGCGGGGCGACATTGCATCGGCACAAAACTCAGCGAATAAGGCTAATATTTGGGCCAACTGGTCTATCGGAGTTGCGGTCGCCCTCCCCGCACTCTACCTAGTTGCGTTTGCAATAATCGCAGCCGTTTCGGCGACCGGTGTTAAGATCAAGTAGCGAGACACAAAGTGCCTTCGGGACTTTTGTACGGATCGCAGAATTGTGTGGCCCTGGTAAATACGTCTGCGAAGCTGGGATTTACCGAGGAAAGAGTCCCTACTTTGGAAATCGGACTTCGTGGTAGCGCATATGCGCCTCGACTAAGTCGAGATACTGATTGGCCGACAAAGTTCCGAATAGCCAATCCATCTTGATAAACGCCGCATCTGGTTCGCTCACGGTTACAAAATGGGCCCGCAGGCGGCTCCGGACCGACGTCCAATGAACTGCCGCAGTCTCGATGCCAATCGGCCCTTTCGGAACCGCCGCAGGGAGCGTTCGGCTCATGTATTTCGACGGATCATTTATCCCCTTCAAAACCATTTTGCCGAAAACTCGCAGAACCGTCTTTTCGCCAGAAAGCCGATCTGGTGGCATCAGATCCAGAAATCCGACGTTAAATTCCTCCATCAGCGCAATATGCTCCACTACCTCGACCGGACTGAAACCCGTCGGCGGCTTCAGGTCCCGCTTCGACTCGTCGAGGGCCCTGACCCTTTCTACCATAGCTTCCCTCCGGTCCTCGAGAGCAGTAAACCGTTCTTCGATAGATTTGCGCATAATATTTCGTTTTGTTTCTAAGCTGGAAGCAACCGAAGTGTAACAGGTTCAGCCATTTGGGTCAAGGAGTACAACCCTGGATCTGGATATCGAAGTGAGAGGAGAGCATGTACCAGGATGATCCCGAGTCGAAGTTAGGCGGGCCGAGCTAAATTGTGATCAGCGTTCCCGATGCTCGTATCAATCGAAATGGTCACCCGCCTCGCATTTCGAGAGGCCCTAACTTGCCAACGAAATACGGTTAATCTCGTAGAATGTCCTACTTGGTAACAACCTTATGGCAAATCCACAAACACCCTCGACCATCGACATTAAAGAACTGACCAAAGGAATTGGTGGAGTTTGCTTCATCCTTGGCTTCGTCTCTATTCTCGGTAGCATCGCTATCTGGGCGATGTCCAAATCCGGCGATCCAGCTCATGGCGAAAGATTCGGTATTTTCGTTGGGCTCTGGGCTCCAACTTTCTTCATCCTTTCCGACCGATTGTCGCGCAATAAAATCTAAAGTTGCATGCCCGCTAAGCAACTTATCGTCGTGGGAGCCGGAATGGGCGGCCTTAGCGCCGCCATTCATGCCCGACTCCTCGGTTGGGACGTTCTCATCCTCGAAAAAGGAGCGACCCCTGGCGGAAAGGCAGCGGGAATATCAATTGCCGGATATGAACTCGACCCGGGCCCATCGATCATCATCCTCACCGAAATCTACGCTAAAGTTTTTGAAAGGGCCGGGCGAAAGATGGAGGATTACCTTCAGTTTCGACGCCTCGACACGATTTCGAGAGTCTTTTTCGAAGGCTCCGAGCCACTCGATTTGCCCGCCAATTCAGATCAGTGTCTCGCCGTCCTACGCGATCTTTCGCCAAGGGACGCCGATGCAATGGCAAAGCTTCTCGACCAAGTCGAGAGCGCCGAGCACCTTCTCGAAAGGAGTGTGTATCACCACGGGTTTAGCCAGCCTTGGCAGATTCTAAATCCATATCTCTTGCAATTCGGCATGAAACTGAACCCCACTAAACCGTTCAAGCAGCTCGTAGATCAAATGTTCGATCTGCCTCTTCTCCGAGCATTTTTTTATGGCTTTCCCTCGTACGGCGGTCAAACATACCACTCCTCGTCTCCCGGTTCATTCTTAATTCCTTACTACATGCTTAGGCGAGGCGTATTTTTTCCAGTTGGCGGAGTCCGCGCCATTCCGCTAGCGTTTTACCGTCTTGCCGTTGAATTAGGGGTGGAATTTCTGTTTAACCGTGAGGCAGTTTCTTTTTCGGTCGAAGGCGACCGTGTTGTTTCTCTCACTGATCAGCACGGCGCGGTGCATCAAGCTGACTCGTTTGGCGTAAATTTCGATAGGTCTACTTTCGCCGGAATGGTTGGACATCCAGTGACGGCTCTGCCAAGTTATAGCTACTTCACCATGCACCTGGGAGTTCGGAAAGAGGTTCCTGGTCTGAAGCACCACAACCTATTTGTGACTAAGGATTTCGAGCGAGGCTTTCGCGAGTTATACGAATCAAACCGGTTCCCAAGCAAACCAATCGTGTACCTAAACGCTACCGGAGCCGAAGACCCAGATTCTGCGCCCATTGGCAAAACAAATCTCTTCGCGGTTGTCACCTCTCCAAGTCAAGTTCCGGGCATCGATTGGGCCAAAGAAACAGTCGAGTATGCGCAGCGAGTCCGGTCGGTTTTGTCATCATTTGGAATTTCTTGGATGGATGACGAAGTTGATTTCGAGCGAATTCAAAATCCACCCTATTTTGAATCTGCCCACGGTAACTTTAGAGGCTCTCTTTATGGCCTCGAAGAGAAACGACGACTGTGGGGCATCTTCCCCGCGGCTAACATTGACCGGCGGTGGCGAAATGTTGCCTTCTGCGGGGGCTCGGTCCAGCCAGGAGCGGGATTACCAATGGTTACCCTCAGCGGCAAATTTGCCATCGACGCTCTGAATCGTCGAAAATGTTAGGAGCTCAAAAATTCCAATAGCGGCGGATTTACCTTATCGGCGTGAGTCCACGTCATGCCGTGGGGTGCGCCGTCGATGACCACATATTTGCTTCCCTTCACGTGTTCAGCCATTCGATTTCCAGTAGCCTCAATCGGAAGAATCTTGTCTGCATTGCCATGCATGACCAGCGTCGGGACGTCAATTTTTGCAAGATCATCTCGGAAGTCTTCCAGCCAAGCTGATACGCACTCAAGGGAGCCAGTAGGTGAGGCCTCAATCGCCGTGGCCCAGCTCATATGCAGCAATTCATCGTTGAAAGTGTTCTTTCCCGCTTCAGCGTTATAGAAGTTCTGGAAGAATCCAGTGAGAAATTTGGGTCGATCAGCGACGATTCCGTTTTTCATTCCGTCAAACACGGATTGATCCACTCCGTCGGGGTTGTTGTCCGTTTTCAGCAAGGCAGGGGTTATTGACGCAATAAAGACGGCTTTGATCACGCGGTCCCCGCCAAATTTGCCGAAATAACGGGCGACTTCACCGCCGCCCATAGAGAATCCGACCAAGGTAACGTCATTCAGGTCAAGTTCGAGAATCAATTCATGAAGGTCGTTGGCCAGGGTGTCGTAATCATAGCCAACCATTGGTTTGCCCGACTGGCCAAATCCTCGTCGGTCGTAAGTGATGACTCGGTGTCCGGCTTTGACAAGCTCGGGAACTTGCTTCTCCCAACTCGCACCGCTGAGCGGCCATCCGTGGATCAAAATGACCGGACTGCCATCGCCATGGTCTTCGTAATAGAGTTCGATTGGACTTGTGTTTTCTTGGGCGACTTCAATGGTGCTCATGGTTTCTCTTTGGTTATCACTATCACTTACTCCATGTTTCAAATGGACATTGCTTCGCTCTTCGCTACAGAGCGATAATTTCAGGAACGAAAATAGCTGGGAGCCACCAAAGAATCGCCAGGCTTGCCGTGTGAAGCGTCGTTACGAATTTTCGGACTCAAGGTTTAGTCCATGCTTCACGTCGCGGATGCCCTCGCGGACTTTGACCTTAACGTTAAGTCGCGTGGCGAGCCGGTCAACATATTCCCTCGCTTCAACTTCAGAAAAAACCTCCTCTGGAGCGTTCATTAGTTCAAATCGGATTGGCGGTGCATTTTTCTCAGCTACACAAATCCACGTTGAAAAGCAGGTCGTAGGTGTGTTCCTAAATTTGCCAGAATAGATAACTTCGCGCCCAAAATCTATGTAAGAGATTGAAGAATTTTCTCCTTTCCATCGCTTTGCAAACGGGAGAAATCCGGTTAATATCTCCCAACCTTCACCACGTAAAACCATCTCATTCCGATAACCTACCATGGCCAAGCCGAATACAAGGATCAGCCCGCCAGCAACCCGAATGCCAATTGGGCTGTCCCCTGGAGAAAGGGTCGGGAGAACGAATAAGAACAGTCCAAAACATGCAAAGCAAACTCCGAATACCGTCAATCGCGGCTTCGAAATGTTCCCAACATCCGGGGCCCTGAGCCTCGTGTCTATTGCCTTTCGATAGGCTGCTCGATAGAAATCCCGAAATTTAGTCATGATGCTATACGTCAATTTACCGAATAAACAGAAATCGATTTAAGTTGGCATGGACACTATTTAAGAAAAAGATTTGGACCCAATTAAATACTTCTAAAGGTGTGTATATAATTTCCTTTTACGGCTCGGGGAGCCTTTGGGTGTTCTCCAGGGCCGGCAATTTAAGTCCAGGGTAGAAAACCAGGGATCAATTAATCCACAGAAGGCCACAGGTTCGGTTCACGTTCGATATACTGCCATCTAGACGGTTGTAGCCTCTTGGCCACGGTCGAAACCAAGGTTGAAGAATAATATTAGAAACTTGCCACCCAAGATTTACTTGGCTAAAATGTGACTTGTCTGGGGAGCAATTGGGGCTACTCGTTTTTCCGCCAAATTCGCCCTTTTGGCATTGATGGCCTGGTAAAAGCTCGCTTCCACCACCCCTGCTGGGACCATGTCCAAACCGCTTCAAATATCTCCTGGTTTAACTGATCGTTTTTGGCTTGCGATTCGATCTGGTCCTCTAGCTCTTCCATCCGCTCGACCAAGCTTTCTAGCTCCTCGGCCAGTTCCGCAACCTCCTTTTGTAGGTCATCGACGTTGTCGCCACTCAGCGTAGCTCTAAGGGTTTTCAAGCGCCCTTTGAGCAAGATCAACCCATCGCGTACCTTCCGATAGGTTCCCGGGGCTCGTTGCAACACTTCGCTGGCTACAGCCAATTCCATCATAAATCGAAGTTACCCTTTTTCGCCTCCAGCGGAAGGTTCGAATCTTGCGATTCAAATCTTCTTTGCATGAGGCTGAAAGCTTGCGGCCCGAGGCTCGTAACTCGTAGCTTTGGCTAGTCCCCGTTTGACGATCCATTAGTATGTGAGGATTGCCTCCTGTTCATTATGTTCGTTCGCGAACTTTCTTTCCCACATTGCGGGGGTGAGA
>JAYVXG010000206.1:0-6960 GCA_043785475.1 Armatimonadota bacterium | reverse complement strand
GTCCCGCCATAAAACGATCCATCGCCCCTGGTCGGGCGCTTCCGAAATTTGGCATGGCTGTCACACGCGACAAATGTGAATCCACCCAAGTATTTTGGATAGCCATCTTGGGCCTGACCGTTGACTTGCAGGAACGAATTGTCTCGGTGTCCTAGCTGCCAATTGATTTCATGTCGTCCATGAGACAAATCCAGGGGTTTCTGGCTTGGGACAATACCGGTCGAGACATTTCCGGTGTCGCTAGATGCAGGAATTGAATCGGCGACGAAAATGATCCCGGCTGAGTTTTCGATCGCGGTAGTGGATTTCCCGGCGGCTCCAAGATGTCTACAATTAAGATTGTCGGGGCCATTGGGTGTGCCTGAAGGAGTACATTCTGGGCTGTTTGCGGTCACATCGTTGATGCCGTAGTTGTACGACCACTGCTCCGAATAATTCAACGGCAGAGGCCGAAATTTGATTTGACTATTTTGCCCAGGGGATTCGAGAATTTGCCAGCTTTTCGTGTAAGGCAATAACATATCTCCCCAGAAATATTCGTGCTGATCATCAATTTCTCCACCCAGTTCGGTGCTTGGAAAAGTATCGTCGGAATCTCCTGCATAGAGCATTGCGCTAACACCAATTTGTCGCAAATTGCTCATATTGGCGGTCTTTTTGGCGGCTTCCTTTGCCTGGGAAAATACGGGAAACAGAATAGCGGCAAGGATCGCAATTATCGCGATAACGACGAGAAGTTCAATGAGAGTGAAGGCTTTCTTCATGGAGCACAACTAAGTATAGCTAATACTTGACAAAAATGTATAGATTCATAAATTTCTTACTTTCTCCCGTCGATACATTGAGCCGGATTTAGAGCCACGGTGTCACACATGGCTCGACATTTTTGCCTTCGAGAGTGAATTTTATCGTTTGAAATATCCGTCGCTCAAGCACTTGAGAAAAGCAACGATAGCGTTCTCGTCTCGTTCAGAAAGTCTCAAATTGCCTATTTGCATCGCATCGGGATCCATAACGCGATTGGTCGAGGAAGGAGCTCGCAACGCGCTCAAGCCGGTTGGGTTAATGAGTGTGTTCGCATCGAGATATTCCGGTGGTGGGAACAATGGCTTACCCTTAAGTGCTCCATAAGGATTGGGTTTTGTATAGTCGATCAGTTCTCCACGCACGTCTGTCAGATTGCGCGAGTTGTAGAAGTGCACGACATCCTTCAAACTCTTGAAGTAACCGTTGTGCATATAGCTCTTTACGAATCCTGGGTTAGGACGCTTGTCGACATTGCGCAAAGTAGGAGCCTTGAATGTCCCGATCAACTGGAGCGGATCCGGTCCGTGAGGTTTCCGCGGACTCCAGCCATAATGCGGGTAAATGAACCCGGCCAAGCCCATGTCGATGTAATCCTTACCTAGGGCGTTGTAGCCATCCGGATTGTGCTGCTGATCGGTCATCGTGAAGTAGGGGCTGGCGTCATTCCGAGGCACTCCGAGGTTTGCATAACAGCTGTTCGTCCACAGGTCTGGAGCCGAGGTTAAGTTGGTACTGTTCCCGTGGCAGTCCATGCAATGGGCTGACTTCCTAAATGGAAACCCACCTGGGCGACCGGTCAAGGTGCCGGTCGTTAATCGCAATCCAAGCAACTCTTCCGGTGTTAATTGTGCCTTTCCTTCCAGGTAAGCATCGTACTTCGAGTTAAAAGGAGAAACTTCGGGCGACGTCTCGTATGCCACGATCGCCTCTGAAACTTTCTCGAACAATTGACCGGAAGAAAGAGTATAAACACTGGGTCCGAACGCTTTCTTAAACAATGCAACCAGAAGGCCAGATTTCACCTTTGTGGCCACCAAATCGGGTTGGCCAACATTGTGGATTTGGTTGTTCATTTCGTTCGCGTTGAAGAACGGAAACCGAACTTGCTCGAAGGCATTCTTTGCCCGACCATCCCAAAACAAGCCACCGACCCATGCAATCGCGACCTTATCGTAATGGGGAATCCCGGTCTTCATAAAAGGAGCGTAGGCGATCGAGGGCGGCTTGCGGTTGCCATATCTTCCCTGAATTGCGCCACGTGCCATACCCGTCGCTTTGTTCATGCTCGAATCCGGGAACGTGAATCCAGTCGATGGATCGTGGCAGCTAATGCAGGCCTGTCCAGGAGGGTTCGAAAGGTTCTTGTCACGAAAGAGAGCTCGCCCGAGGGCCACGACTTCGACAGAGTATTGGCTCTTCGGAAGTTGTACAACAAGCTGATCGGCCTTAAACGCAACAAGCCCGGGCATCAAACACGCGGCAAATATGGTTAGACGAACAGTTGGAGTTGGATGGCCTAAATGCACGGTTCTTCATTTAAATTATAGCAGAGCGTCGGGACTTTGAATTTGAATCCGCCTTGACCAACGATGATGAACACCGTTTCTTACTTCAAATCACGTTTTTACCGTATTAGAAATACGCTATTGACCGAGAAGACCGAATTTTCTGGTCTATAATTCGCCATGCGTAATCTGTACATTGCAGTGGCCAGCATCGGCTGCACACTTTGTCTTGCCGGCTTCGTCAGCCCACAGGTTGGTCGTAGCCCTCAGGCTGGCTCTCACCCTCAGGTAAATCGTCGTCCTCAATCACTTGCCTCGGGTAATTGGCAACGAAGCGTAAATAGTCCGCCGGCTTCGGTTGGCGTGCCAATGCTGTTGACTGATGGAACTATACTTTGTCACGGTCCCCTAACGAATCTGTGGTACAAACTCACACCGACTTCCTCGGGCTCCTATCAAAATGGCACTTGGACCACAATGGCTCCGATGCAAAGCGATTACGGCCCGCTGTATTTTGCTTCATCGGTTCTAGCTGATGGAAGAGTTGTCGTGATGGGCGGCGAGTATAACCTTGACCAGGGTGGGGTCTGGACGAACAAAGGCGCTATCTATAATCCAGTCGCAAACACCTGGGCCAATTTGCCGGCTCCGAGTGGTTGGACTGGGATTGGCGATGCCCAGTGCCAGGTTTTGCCGGACGGACGCTTCTTGCTCTGTCATCTTTTCGATACGCAACTTGCAGTTCTCAATCCTGCGACTATGCAATGGTCTGCGCTTCAGGGTTCCGGAAAATTGGATCGCTTCGACGAGGAAGGCTGGGTGCTTCTTCCCGACGGAACAATCATCACTTGCGATGCCATCAACGCACCGCACGCCGAGCGCTATTTGCCATCACAAGACAAGTGGATTTCTGCCGGAGACACTCCTGCTAGCCTCGCAGATGCCGGTTCACAAGAACTTGGTCCTATGGTTTTGATGCCCGACGGGAAGGTCTTCGCATTTGGCGCGACCGGGAAAAACGCTATCTACACACCAGGCGCTACTCTAAACGATCCAGGTAGCTGGGTTGCGGCTCCCGACTTTCCAAATATCGGAGGTCAATTAGATATTGCGGACGGCCCCGCGGTTCTCTTGCCCAATGGCAAGATTTTGGCTTATGCGAGCCCCGGTATTTTTAACTCGCCAAGCCACTTCTACGAGTGGGACGGAACTGCTTTACTTGAGGTCAACAACGTGCCAAATTCGAGTAGCAACCCTTCTTTTGTCGGCAACTTCTTGATCTTGCCTAACGGGCAAGTAATGTTTACTGACTTTTCGAGCGATGTCGAATTCTACACCCCAACTGGTGCACCAAAGGATTCTTGGAGACCAACGATCACGTCAGTTCCAAGTACGCTCACCCTTGGCAAGACCGCCGTCGTGAGGGGAACCCAACTGAACGGCCTATCCAGCGGCAGTGCCTACGGAGACGACTCAACGAACAACTCCAACTATCCGCTGGTTCGTATCACGAATAAGGCCTCTCACCATGTGACCTTCTTTCGGACTCACGATCACAGCACCATGGGCGTTGCGACTGGATCTAAGCCAGTTTGGACGAGCTTTGATGTCCCAGTTAATGCCGAAACTGGACCCGCTACTCTGGAAGTCGTCACGAACGGTATTGCTTCGGCGCCAGTGAATGTTGTCGTGTCGAGAGACGGCCTAAAGCCAGATTCAGTAGGAATGTACGAAGGATCCAGCTTTGCGGGAAGCTTGCAGAGCATTCAATTATCCGACAACTCGTATTTCTCGGTCAATTCAATTAATATGCAAGGAGTCGGGCACGTGGCTTCAGCTTACGCGACGTTCACAATCCCAGGAGGTTCGGCATCGCAACTTCAGTTCTCGTTCGAATCAAACACGAGCTTGCCTGTACAAGCTCTGTATTTTGTGTTCAATTTCAGCACCGGACAGTATGTAAACTTTGGCAACACTTCTCAAACAACGGCTGATAAGATCACGGACTTTGTAGTGCCAAATGCGACAAACTACGTTGGACCTGGTGGAGTCTGCAAGATCCTGATTCGAGCAATAAACCCTGCCCGGTCAAATCGGGCGCCGCTTGCAACAACATTTAAGCTGGATCAGGTTCAGATGACAGCAGGTTAGTTTAGAACACCTCAAAAAAGTGGTTCCCTCATTCGAGGAAACCACTTTTTTGCCCATATTTATGACTACTTTCGTCGCTTCTTTGAATGGTGAGCTTCCCACACATACGTGCCAAATATTTTGACGCCAACGCCTCGGTTCACCCACCCGTAGAGATACTTCGCCGGCTTCTTTCTTCCCAGGGGAACTCGGATGCAGCCGTGAGACGCTGGGTAGGCTGGAACTGACCTGTATCCGTGGAAAAAGACATCTCCATTCACTTGAACGGCGTATGGCATTTCGGCATCATTGTATTTATGTGAATAATGCATCCGCTCCTTTGATCCCGTGGTGAATTCTCCAACAGGGGTGTTATGTCCCGGCCGCCCGGTGCTGACATTTGTCTTTAGTACAACGACTTTTCCTTGAAATGCGGTTAGCTCCTGGGCAGCTTTGTCAACTTCAATATGCTTTTTGCCGATGATTACATCAAATTGGAAGGTGTTTCCACGAACAACCATGGTGTCCTCTTCAGGACTCAGTTCTATCCTGCCATCAAATTTTGAGATTTCTCTGATAGGAATCAAAATGTCGCCAGCATAGAGGCGTCGAAAACCCTCAAATTTCTTTTCACCGATCGTTAAGACTTTTTCAGCCTTATCTAGTTCAATATCCAGCTTTAGTCTCTCGGCCAAGGTTCTTCCAACTACGTAGACAACTCCCGGCGTATCCGCAAACGTGATCCCGGGGACAACTTCCGCGATATCCAGGTGTGGAACGACGGGTTTTTTAACTTCGGGCGGCTTTGCTTGTCCCGGTGGTGGGACCTGCTTTGGAGGAGTACCTTGTTGCTTAATGTTTGCCGTCGCTGCGGTGGCGATTCCAAATCCGACAATAATGGATGCACTGAGATAGAGCGGCAGTAGCCGGGACGCATTTCTTGTTCTTTTGGCAGGAATTGCTGCCACGGGAATCGTTTCAGTTCTCGTCAATGTATCACCACAAAATCAATCAAAAATCTACAGTACTAATTGTGCATTGTCAAGGACTTTTTTAGGTTCCATTAAATATGATTTTGAGTCTTTCAACAATTTTGATCGGGACGTTGTATGGCTCCTAGAAGTCAGCTAGAATGATTTCACAGTCGGAAGATGAATATTTCTCACGCAAGCCTTATCTTCTTTGGACTAATTGCTTGCGGATGTGGCTCAGAAGCCGGTGCCGGCAAGATCAAAATTCGGTATATGGCTTGGGGGAATCCTGAACAACTCGCATTGGAAGAGCAGCTGTGCGATCAGTTTAATTTAGAGAACCCTGACATCTCGGTGAAGCTCCTTAAAGTGCCTGGAACGGCATACGGTAATAAATCGGTGGTGATGTTGGCTTCAGATACGGCGGCGGACGTGCTTCGGGTAGATCACTATAACTTCGCCAACTTGCAGAAGAAGGATTTTTTCTTAGACCTCACTAAATTAGCCAAAGCGGATCCTAGCTGGAACGAAGCGGATTTTTTTCCGCAGACCATCGACGAATGTAAAGTGAATGGCAAAGTTTTCGGCCTTAACGTATTGTTTGGCGGAACAGTTATCTATTACAACAAGACCATGGTCGCAAAAGCGGGCATTGAAGACCCTTATGTAGCCTGGAAGAACGGCAGATGGACTTACAATCGGTTCGTGGAAACGGCGACTCAGCTGACTAAGAAAGGCGGAAATGGTCGAATCACTCAATTCGGTACCGCCGTTCCGACATTCCCTGCTTGGGCACCGCTCATTTGTGGGTTTGGGGGTGATTTTTTGAATGCTGACCACTCAAAGTCGATGCTGGACAACCCAAAAACAGTTGCGGGCCTACAATTTGTTGCCGATCTTCGATATAAGTATTTTTGCGCTCCAACGCTTGCCCAAAGTGCTAACTCTGCGTACTCCTTTGAGAGCGGAAAGCTGGGCATGAGTTTTGATTGGATGGGAATGACCCCTCGATACCGGAAGGCGATTAAGGATTTTGAGTGGGATGTGGTTCCGATTCCCGTTGGCCCAATTTCCGGTCAAACAATTGTGAAGGGTAACCAGCTCGTTATTCCAAAGCACTGCAAGAATCCTCACGCGGCTTGGAGATTCGCTCGATTTATTACGAGCCCCAAAATTGAAGCGGTGCTGTACGTCAAGAATCGGCGATGCTTCCCGACCCGAGTATCGGTTGCCAATAGTAAAGATTTCTTGGATTCGACCCTTGCTCCGACCCAGATTCACATTTTTCTCGACGCGGTCAAGGGGGGGAGGCAGTTGCCAATCGATGATCGGTGGGGCGAATGGACCACGACCATGAACAATGAACTTGACCTCCTTTGGAACGGAAGAGAGCGAGATGCGAAGGTCGTTGCGTTGAAAGCGGCTACGGCGGTTAACAAGGTGTTAGCCGAGGAGCCAGGGTGGTGAAACGTCCACGAAAAAGGCTTCTGGATCGGCAGGAGTTTTGGGGCTTCCTCTTTATTTGCCCTTGGCTGGTTGGCTTTCTC
>JAYVXG010000205.1:0-2068 GCA_043785475.1 Armatimonadota bacterium | reverse complement strand
CCATTGTCCGTCCGACTCGGGAACGCAGGTCCTTGACAACCACTTCCCAGACAAGTTCGTTTCGTCTCCATCGCTGTTTGCCACGTTTCACTCTAGCTACCTTTTCCGTACCGAAATCGCGTTCAAGTTTCTCTCGCAAGATCGATTCCAGCTTCCTGCCGAGGTAAACGTGCTTTTTGATGGCGCGGGACATTGGCACGGCGGCGGGCGTGGACTGCGGGATTCCGACGATACTAGTACCTATTTCGACCTCATCCGGACCTACCGGTACACCACTCTGATGGGCGACTTCCATGTGAAGTCCATCACTCGCGCCCAGCTCGATAAGCTTTGGGCGACGCAGTTGTAAGACGTTCGCAGTTTGCAGTTAGCCGAAAAGGGGCGACAAGGCAGCTATGCGTTCAGGCAATTAGGCAGCCAGGCATTGGTTCAAAGTTGGATTGTTTACGTAGAAGAACCCCATCCCTACCCTTCCCCCTCTAACTTTGTGATAGATTTGATCGTACCGGCTCGGTCGCAATTACAAAGTGACAAGGGGAAGGGGAAATAGAATGGACTGGCTCCACCCCCAAGGGATCGTGATCAACGGAGTTCTCGAGCGTGGGCTCGAGATTTGTATCGACCACGGATTTATCCAAACGATTCGAGCCTCGTCTCATAAGCCGGACCCGTATATCCTTTCCCCGGCGTTCGTCAATGCTCACTCGCACCTCGAATATCGCGGGATGCAGGATCAGATTGAGCATCCCGAGTACTACGAATGGATTTACGAACTGACCAGGCTGAAGCAATTGGAGTCGCCGGAGTTTGTGAAAGAACAATGCGACCTGGCCGCCCGCGAGAATATTCAGGCGGGCGTCGCATGGATCGGCGAACACTCGGATCGCCCGGGATCAGCGGAAGCCATGATAAAGCATGGCCTAGGCGGTTGGATCTTTCAGGAAGTCATAACTGCGGGATCAGCCGATATCAGTGCGACGATGAAGGCAATTAACTCAAAGTTGACGAAGTCAAGAGTGCCTCTCAAATCAATGCTCCCCCCGGTTCGTACCTCACCGACCCCCTCGGCAAGCGAGGGGGACCCAAGAGTCGATACTCAAAGTTCCAACGCTTCCCTTTCTCCCCATGCCTACTTTACGGTGGCTCGAGACATACTTCGGCAACTTGGCGCCACTAATGGGCCGATCAGTATTCACGTTGCCGAGACCGAGCACGAGTCGAACTTCACGCGGACCGGCACGGGACCGATTGCTGAGCGTCGCAAACAATTTGGAGTTCCGTTCGATATCTATGGTCAATCGGTCGTCGAAGTCCTCAACGATCTTGGGGTTTTGCGCCCGAAAACCCAATGCGTGCATTGCTGTGCAGTCGACGAAAACGACATCGATATCCTTGCGAGACCCGGCGTGGTCATCGCTCATTGCCCAAGATCCAATCTTCGCCTTCAATGTCCGACCGCACCGGTTCGTGAGTTCCTGGACGCGGGGATCACGGTTGGCCTCGGACTCGATTCTCCGGCCAGCGGCGGGAAGATCGATATGTTTGCCGAGATGCGGGCGGCCCTTGACGTCAGCCAGAAACGCGGTCGACCGTTGACCGGCGAAGAGGTTTGGCGAATGGCTACGAGCGAAGGTTATCAATCGTTCGGCAAGCCTGGTCCCGACCCGTGGGATATTTATGAAGGAGCGACAACCCCACTCATTCGGATCGACATTAATGGGGCCCAATCGACTGAAGAAGTCATTGAACTCGGTGATCCGAGCAAGGTTTCTTGGAATAACTGGACCGGCCAACCTTGGTCTCCCGAATTTGAAGTCAGCCAACCAGTGCTTCATTTCCTTGGTTGGAATTGAAATGTGCGTATGGCCCGGATTGTCGAACCGAATTGCCCCGACTGGTGACCAGTTCTAAAGCAACCAAGGGAAGCATCAAGAGAAAGAATAGTAGCCCAACGACTAGGGTAAAGACTCCTAGCAAACCTCGAAAAACTCGGTGAGAAACCTTGTTCGAATGCGGACTCGGCTCGAAGAATTGTTTCCCGAGTGTGAGAAAAGAGATAGCGATTCGC
>JAYVXG010000204.1:0-2075 GCA_043785475.1 Armatimonadota bacterium | reverse complement strand
GTTAAGACCTCAAGGAAAAAACCATGAATCAAATCATTCAACGAACCGGAACCACCGCCCTCCTTTTGGCGGCACTCGTCACCAGCGCTATCGCTCAGAACACGGCTCATTTTAAAGATGCCGACAAAGTATGGTCTCACGTCACGGGAGCGATGGTCTCCTTCGATAAGGTCGTCAAGGCCAAGAAATGGAAGCAAGTACATGAAGCCGCTTTTGAAGTGCGCGACCAAGCCCTTCTCATGTCTGATGCTTCAATGGCACTTGGCAAAGACAAAATCGCAAAGCTGAAAGAGCATCTCAAAGAAATTCAGAAGGTTGCTGGCGAGCTAGACGAGGCAGGTGATGCAAATAACGGCAAGCTCGTGACCTCCCTTGCTGCCAAATTTCACATGCATGTGAACATGATTCCTATGCTCTATCCAAGGGGCGCTCTTTCGATGAAAGCTGCCATGCACGATGCTCCTAAAAAGGGACATCACGGTCACAAATAACCACCGAATAGGACTAATATTCATGAAAAACAAACTACAAGCACTCGCCATGTCCATGGCGGCTATGCTCACAATCGCTTCGATCGCACAAGCTACTCCTGCTCAAAAAGCTACCAAGGGAGTTCAGAAGGCGACAATTACCATAGATGGTGGGTACAGCCCATCGAGCATCAAAGTCAAGAAAGGCATGCCGGTCGAACTCACGTTCATTGGCGGAAAGAACCTTGGCTGTGGAGGCACCGTCGTCTTCAAATCATTGAAGATCAGTAAAGAAGTTGCAGTCGGCAAATCGACGGTTATTAAGTTCACTCCCAAGAAAGCAGGTGATATTTCATTTACTTGCGGGATGGGAATGCTCCAAGGAAAGGTGGTCGTAATCTGACCCTCCTATCACAAAAACACTAAGGAAATTACCATGAAAAATCAAACCATGCGGGGCTTCACCCGCTTCTCATCAATTGTCGCACTTTCTGCGATTCTGCTCGGTCCAGCCATGCTTGCAACTACGGCACGTGCCCACGATGCCGAATGCCCGTATTGCAAACTCAAACTGAAGCAGGCAACCAAGGAAATGGACTACGAAGTTGTCGTTAAGATGGGCAACAAGCGAATCGAATACCGCTGTGCGTACTGCGTCATTGCCGATGCTAAGCGCTATAAGAACGATCTCGTTGTTTACTTCCCGAGCGAAAAGAAAGGTGAACCAATCATCGTAAAGCGGACGGAAGGCAAGTGGAGTGCCCCAGAGGGGACAGTGTTCCTAAACGGCTTCAAGAAGCATGCCGACTGCGCAGACCTTTCTAGGGCTTTTAGTTCAAAGGCTGCCCTGACCAAATACGCCATGGCGATGAATGTTAGCGAAGTGAAGGCTATGAGCGTCGATGACTTTGTAACGATGGTGACGAAGCCGAAAGAATAGTCGACCGAGCTCCCGGCCCATAGCCGGGAGCAAAGCCCCCCTAATAGACACCAGTGGAGAAAATAATGAAACTTACGATGGCTTTACTCTCGATAATGGCTTTTGCGGCAAAAGGTTTTGCTCAAGAGATGCCTGGCATGGATATGACAAGCATTAAGAAGCAGACTGAACTGCAGCCCCTTCCAAAGAATATCCCAGCATGGCTCAACAACCGAACAAACGATGAAGTCTTCTACAAGGCAGGAAGCTTCAATTGGAAGATTTACAATGTTCCTACACTTGCCCTCGACTTCAATGGAACCGGCGTTGGGCACGCTATGGCATATAACGATCTCGTTCTCGGTCGAAAAGCTACTCTGGATACGGAGACTTTTAACCGAATTGTTCGCGTCCTTAAGAATCCTCCAAAGTATCCGGTTGACGAAAAAGCCATTGCTCCTGCATTCTCGAACACCTATGGTTACCTGGAAAAAGTCTTTGATTGGGCTCACTTGCTTCACTTCATGACTATTGACATCATGGCGGACAAAACCATGACCGACGATCAGAAGGATTCGAAGATTGCTGAAGTTTGGAAGTATTACCAAACTCAAGCTCCCTACGTTATTAGTGGCTTACCAATGAATATGGCTTACCTCGATAGCCAGGCTTACAGCGGTACGTTT
>JAYVXG010000203.1:0-6986 GCA_043785475.1 Armatimonadota bacterium | reverse complement strand
GTCAATTCTTTGTCCGCCTCGGGGCGCATTCCATGATGGAGATGTCCGGCGACGACGTCAAACCCAGCGGTTTTTAGGAGATGAAGGAGGCATGTGCTGTCGGCTCCGCCACTGTATCCAACGAGGATTTTGGCATCAGCCGGCACGAGGCTTGTCGATTCGAGGTGGTGGAGAAATCGCGCAAGCACGTCATTAAGCGTACCTTTGTCGATTCGTCTCGTAGAACGGTTTCATGACCCGAGGATTATGTTGGATACGACGTGACTTACGCCTTTCTGATCAGCGAGCACTCTTCGAGACGTGTGCTGAATTCGACGAAGTCGCGGTTGTCTTTGTGTTCGACACGAACATTCTCGATCACTTAGAGAATAAAGCGGATCGAAGGGTCTCGTTTATTTTTCGGGCACTAGAAGAAGTAAACGCGAATCTGGCCAAGCTTGGCTCCTCCTTGATTATTTTAAGGGGCGACCCCAGGATCGAAATACCAAAGCTTGTTGCGGACCTGAAGTTCGGTGGAGTTGTCGCAGCTCGTGATTGGGAACCCTATGCGATTCAGCGTGATCAGGCGGTATATGAATCTTTGGCTCAAAGAGGCATTCACTTCGCAACGGTAAAGGATCAGGTCATTTTTGAAAAAGGCGAAATCTTAAACAAATCGGAGTCTGTTTTCCAGGTTTTCACTCCTTATTCTCGCCGTTGGCTCGAGCGTCTTGAGGAAGGCAACTTTGCGAATCGTTTTGATCCCAACCTGGCAAAGCTTTTGCCCGATTCCGTCATTTGTCCATATTCGTCTGGGTTGGATTACGCCACCATTGGCTTTGAGCCGTGTGACCCTTGGATATTGGCGGGGGAGGTCGCGGGTCTCAAATTGCTTCAAGATTTTGAGGCGAGAATAGACCAGTATAAGGATTTACGAGATATCCCAAGTATAAATGGGACGAGCCATTTGTCGGTTCATTTGCGCTTCGGGACAATTTCGGTTCGAGAAGCGGTCCGTACTGCACTTCGTCACACTACAATGGGATCCAAAAAGTGGTTGACTGAGTTGATTTGGAGAGAGTTTTACCAAGATATCTTGGCTAACTCTCCGCACGTCATTGAGTCAACGTTTGATCCGGATTATGCTGAACTCGAGTGGCCAGGGCAGGAAGAACATTTTGATATTTGGAGGCTCGGAAAGACAGGCTTTCCCATCGTGGATGCAGCGATGCGGTGTTTTGCCGAGACGGGCTGGATGCATAACCGTCTACGCATGATCGTCGCGTCGTTTTTGACCAAGGACTTATTGTTGGACTACAAAAAAGGCGAGGCTTATTTTGCTTCGCTTTTGTTGGATTTCGATTTAGCTTCGAATAACGGCGGATGGCAATGGGCGGCGGGAGTCGGGTGTGACGCTCAGCCATATTTTCGTATCTTCAATCCGTATTTGCAGAGTGAAAGATTTGATTGCGAAGGGAAATTTATTCGGCAATGGGTTCCAGAACTGGCGGGGTTGGACGACAAGTCCATCCATCACCCGAGCGCGTTTGACTGCCAGTTAGCAGGCTATCCCCTCCCAATTGTCGAGCATGATGTTCAGCGGAAGCTGGCCATCACGATGTTTGAGCAGGCAAAAAAGAATCTCGACCAACTATCTTGATCGAGATCCTTTCATTCTAATTTCGATTAGCCAACGGCTTGTTCGGTATCCGCATCGAAGATGTGAAGTCTTTCGAGGTTGATACAGAATTCAGCTTCGGTGAGCGGCTTCAGTTTCGTTTCTTTATCGATGGATGCGACGAGCTTGATATCGCCGACCTTGAGGTAGGCAACGTATTCGTGGCCCAGCGGCTCCATGACGTCAACGGTTGCCTTAATCGTATTGTCTGGTGACGGAGTCATGTTCGAAGGAACGCTCTTGTCATAGATTTCTTCGGGCCGGATTCCGAGGACTACTTTCTTACCTTCATACGCCTTTGCGGCGTCGTTTCCGATGATCGGTAAAACAAATGCACCTGCGTCAATTTTTCCACCGATGATCGAAGCTTCCAGGAAGTTCATTGGCGGGGAACCGATGAAACCCGCGACAAATTTGTTAGCTGGGTGGGCGTATACCAATTCGGGCCGGTCACATTGCTGCAAAACGCCATCTCGCATGATCGCCATTCGTTCGCCCATTGTCATTGCCTCGACTTGGTCGTGGGTGACGTAAACGGTGGTGATGCCGAGTTTGCGGTGAAGCGAAATCAGTTCGTACCGAGTTTGAACTCGGAGTTTGGCGTCCAAGTTAGAAAGCGGTTCATCCATCAAGAACACTTTCGGCTTTCGGACGATTGCCCGAGCCAGGGCAACACGTTGTCGCTGACCACCCGACAGTTCCTTCGGTCGACGACCGAGGTACTTCTCAATATCAAGCATTCGGGCTGCTTCCTTTACGCGGTTATCAATATCCTCTTTGACTTTCTTTGCTTCACCAGCGTGGGTAATTTGCCAGAAAAATCCCTTCAGTTCTCGAAGTCGCAGGCCAAACGCAATATTGTCATAGACGTTCATATGCGGGTACAGCGCATAGTTTTGGAAGACCATTGCGATGTCGCGATCCTTGGGAGGAACATCATTGACTCGGACATCACCGATCATGATGTCACCATCGGTGGCTTCCTCAAGACCCGCGATCATGCGCAAAGCGGTGGTCTTTCCGCAACCCGAGGGACCAACAAGAACCATGAATTCTTTGTCTTTAATCTCTAGATTGAGGTTGTCAACCGCTTTGACGTCTTTGCCAAAAACCTTACTGATATTGCGAAATGCTACTCCTGCCAATTATTTCTCCTAATTTCTGATGGAAGTGTGTGGGATTATAACCCCTAGAAACAGCATTATGGTAGGTTCGAGGTCGGTTCAGGAAAAATCCTTTATGATTCGGAGAGCTTTTACCCTTATAGAATTGTTGGTCGTCATCACGATTATTGCCATTTTGGCGGCGATTTTGTTTCCGGTTTTTGCCCAAGCAAAGGAGGCTGCGAAGAAGACGAGTTGCGCCTCAAATCTCCGCAACATTGGCCTGGCGATGACTCTGTACGGGAATGATTACGACGATTATTTTCCAAATACTAACGTGGTTGGGCTTTGGACAGGCAAACGATTTCGAGTTCCGATCATGCCTTATATGGGAGTTGCGCTGAAGGAAACTTTTCCGGGAAGTTACACAATGACTTCGGTTTCGGGACTGCTTTATTGCCCGTCCGACCCATCCAAGGCCAGTTTTGATTACACGTCGTATTCGTATGTCAGTTCGCTTTATCGGCCGTGGTCATTCTTGCAGTCGGTTTCGAACTTAGGACAATTAGCTGGGGCTGGACTCTGTCCTCCGGGCACGTGCACCTCTATTTCTTCGACCGAGGTTCAATTTCAGTCCTCAAAAGTCATGGTGTATGAGTGGGTCAACGCTCATAAATATGGCAAAGCCGGCCCTGTTGGTTCCTGGGGCAAAAATGTTGGCTTTAACGTTGGACCGGGAGCGTTCGAGGGCAGCAGAAATCTGGTGTTTGTTGATACCCATGTGAAGTACATCAGTGCATCGGCAATGGCGGTTAACCAGATGAATTGTCCTGATCCGAACCTGACTCCTGAAGGGGCCGCCGGAACGGATCTTAAATAGTTGGCAGTCAGCCGTTTGCAGTTTGCTGAAAGAGTTTAATCCTTTCCAAAGTATTATCCATAAATGAAGCGGCGGATGGTGCTATCTCTGACTATTGGCTTGTTGCTAATTGGGTGCGGGAAATTCTCGGACAATGCTGCAGCGAGCAAGGATAACGAATATGTTTGGCTGACACGGTACGACGTCAAAACGCTTGATCCCGCCGCAGTCCAGGATTGGACAACAGGGACGGTGCTTTCGTACCTTTATCCGTCCATCGGCAAACTCTGTGATGTGTCAAACGACAAGCCAAGCGTCTTCTCACTGAAATTGAAACCTTCCAAATTCACTAACGGTGAACCGGTTTCAGCCGAGGACATACGGTTCACGTTGGAACGGTGCCTGGTCTCCGAAATTCATTCAAGTGTGGGCAATCAATTCGCATCCCAAATCCGAGGCAGCAAGGCATTCGCCGACGGGAAATCGACTCACTTGGAGGGAGTCACGATTCAAAATGACAACAATGTCGTGGTGACGCTTGATCACGTCGACTCGGCATTTACAGAGAAGCTAAATAACAAAGCCTTTGGTGTTTTGAATCACCGAATAGTCTCTGCTCGACAACCAATTTTGGATGCGAAAGTTGGATATGGGGCCGGGAACTGGACAATGGCAAAAATCTCCCCCGGCACGGAATGGACTCTGAAGCGAAAGGACTCTGGCGTGCTTTTGAATTTTAGATTTAGTGGCGACTCGGCGAATCGCCGAAATCTTTTCGACACTGGCTCGGCGGACTACGCGATGTTTGCTGCCCACGAGATAGGCGTGGTTAAGGGTCATAAGAGCATTACCAAGGGCGGGCCGACGACGCTGGTTTACTTGCAAATGAACCCGAAGACTAAACCGTCTCTAACCAATACATTTCGAAATGAGATTGGAGCGATGATCCATTCGAATGTCGACTTTACAAAGATTTTGGGAGATCATGTCAAGCCAGCGATTTCGTTCTTAGAGCTGTCAGGGCTACCTCAAGCCCCTTCGAGTGGAATTTCGACGTTCAGCAAAACGAGTAAGGAGCACTTTGAGATTACTTTTGCCGAGATCGGGATGCAGAACCCAAGTGTCGAAGCGATTGTCGCGGCACTCAGAAAAGAAGGCATGGACATTAGTGGGCGGGCGATGCCGAGTGGCGCGATGCTAGAAGCCAACTCGAAAGGCGACATCGCCATGCTGTTTACCGGGTGGCAGCCGGATTATGACGGGCCCTTGAATACGGTTCCGTTGCTCTTTCATTCGAAAAGTAGCGAGAATCATTCGGGATACAACAACCCGGACGTTGACGCATTCATCGAGAAAGCTCAACAAGGTGATGAGCCCGAATCGAACATCAAACTCGCCCAGGCCCAGATTTCTCTCGACGCGCCATGCATTCCGCTCTACGTTCAACGCGACCTCGTCCTCATACGCCGCGAACCGCCCAAGCCGTAATGTTTCCTTCCCCCTCCCCTAATTTCACAAATCAGATTTGAATTGCTTTTTGGTTGGTCCAATCCAAGATATGTAAAATTGGGAGAGGGGGACTGAGGGGGTGAGGGTGTAGCAAAGCCTTCCAACTCTCACCTGCAGACTGTAAACTAAAATGCAATATGTCGCTCCCGATCATCCGTGCCCCCAAGATTGCTGAACTTGATCCAAATCCATTGGCGATCAATGCGGTACAAGTGGCGGATTGGCTCGTGGCATTTCTCAAGGACGAAGTCATTCGTCGCCGCAAGATGAAGAAAGTCGTCTTGGGTCTTTCGGGCGGGGTCGATTCGGCGGTTGTGGCGTACCTGTGCGCCCGGGCGTTTGGCCCGGAAAATACGTTCGCGTTTCGCATGCCCTACAAAATTTCAAGCCAAGAAAGTCTCGACCATGCCCAGTTAGTAGTGGACCACATCGGAATCCAAGTTCAAACCATCCCGATCACCGGAATGGTCGACGGCTACTCTGCGCTTGACCAGGACATTACGCCGCAACGCCTCGGCAACATCTGCGCCCGATCCCGGATGATCGTTCTTTTCGACCAAAGCGCCGAAGTCGGCGGAATCCCCATCGGCACCGGCAACAAAAGCGAGCGACTTTTTGGCTACTACACGTGGCACGCCGACGATGCGCCGCCGATAAATCCGCTTGGAGACCTTTTCAAGACTCAGGTTTGGGAACTTGCCGAAGCCCTCGGCGTTCCGTCAGTGATAATCGATAAGCCGGCAACTGCTGACCTGGTGAAGGGTCAGACCGACGAGAGCGATTTTGGCATCTCGTACCTGAAGGCAGATCGGATTCTGCACTATGTGGTGCAGGGCTATTCTCGATCCGCAATCATCCAAATTGGCTTTCCCGAGGCGGATGTCGATATCGTCTGGAAGCGGGTGAGTAGTACCCATTGGAAGCGGAAACTCCCCACCGTCGCGATGCTCAGCAACACC
Source organism: Armatimonadota bacterium (assembly GCA_043785475.1). Lineage (GTDB taxonomy): Bacteria > Armatimonadota > Fimbriimonadia > Fimbriimonadales > Fimbriimonadaceae > Fimbriimonas. Next base: position 899 of record JAYVXG010000203.1, on the reverse strand, counting down.
GCTATCAACGAGTACTACCTCCGCCCAGTTGATTTCTAAAATTTCTCCGACCTCCCAACTTCTCTTTGCCTTCTACCCTTCGCACAGAGTTGTCACAGCCCGCCAGCCCGTGTCGAAGACGCCAGGTATGTTCGTTTTTCATTTGGCCCTCGCTGGTCGCCGATTCAAACTGAAAATAGATCTGCCTCACACGCAAAATCATTTGCGCCTAAGGCATTACTATTCATGACTAGAAGAACGTGCATCACCTAACTTTATTGATTCAAGTCCCTGGCAGGCCAAGTTGGTGAGGTGACACGAATTGGTTGGGCAAAAGCTTCCAAACCTTCAGACGTTAGGTATGAATTCTAGCTTCCCCTGCCGTAGCTCCGGAGGAGCGCTTTACCTTAGCCCAATCCAAGAGGATGATGAGCCTTAGCGTAATTCGCCTCGGAGGGCTGGGTTAGGCGATCGAACCTGTCAAAGTCCGAGGAGCACTTGCGACCCGGCGATTATCGCCGCAAATCCAGGTCTGTACAGCGAGACAAGTCTCGCAGGCCAAAGTGCCGATAAATCAGCGCACTCCAAGGTTCACTACGCGAACAAAGAATCCGTGCGGGATCCAGCCTTCGCCAGGGCGCTACGGCGGACAGGCAGCCCAGGTTCCCCAATTCGCCCTTGCCCTTGCACTCCGCCCTTTGCCCTTCTTCCGAGGTACCCTTATAGGTTCAAATGTTCGACAAATACTTGCCATCCGAGTTCGAAGCCAAGTGGCGCGAGAGGTGGCTCAAGGCAGACCTATTTAAGACCCGTGAGGACGAAGGCCGTCCCAAGTTCTACGGCCTCGAATTTTTCCCCTATCCTAGCGGGGCAGGTCTCAGCGTCGGACATGCCCGAAATTACGTTCCGCCCGATGTAAC
>JAYVXG010000202.1:0-6989 GCA_043785475.1 Armatimonadota bacterium | reverse complement strand
GCTGAACTGCTTCGAACATCCTTTACACTTCCAACGCTTTTGAGTTGCAAGGTAGTAGTTCTCAGAGCATCCACAGCCGGGGCAACCAATGACTCCGTCAGACCATCTTAACTTAGTCAAATAATCGTGAGCCTTGTCTACCGAGTCGAACATTCGAGTTGCTTCAAGTAGTGATTCCGGTGTTTTCATGAATCTAGTATACCACGATTTTGGTTAGCTAAGTATATAAATGCCTTCAAAAAAGGGATAACTAGTGCCGGAAGCTCCGAGGGCGGACAGAAGTACTCGATCGGGAAGAATACTGCTTTTTTGGTTCTTCGAATAGTGGCGAGGTCAAGTGTTTAGTTAATCACTCGACGATCATCGATCCGCGATGTGAATCCCGTAGTATCCAAATATTCCAGAACTGGGATGATGAATTTTCGTGACGTTTCCAGTGCTTCTTTCGCCTCAGACGCCATGAATGGCCGAGCTCCAAAAAGACCCCGCAGTTTCTCTTTGATCCGCTCCATCTGCTCAAAGGTGTAGTACAAAGTGTCGAGTACTTGCACAACTCTGCCGGCGTTAGCCGCCAAGGTTAAAATCTCGTCGATGGCCTGAACTGGAACCGAAAGGTCAGAGGCAATGTCGCTAGAATAGGGAACGTTGATCAGGGATTTATTCAGCTCGCCCTCGACTCGCAACAAGAACGCCTCTTGCTTGGCATTCAGAGTAATCTTGAACTCCTTTAACTTCACTTTCGTCCCGAACAGGTCGATTTTTCCAAGCTCAGCCAGCTTCACCAGAATTCGCTCCAGCGGCTTCCCAGACCACTTCTGGCCGGTTCTAACCAATATTTGCTCCCGAGAATGACTCAACACCATCGGGTATTGCGCATGAATCTCGCCCAACGCTTTTAGGAAAACATTAGCTTGAGCCAAGAAAATATGGGGCTGATACCAAATTCCAGCAAACCCAATAATCCTCCTCTGCTTGATCAGGGTCTCAAAATTCTCCCCGAGTTGTTGTTGGCTTACTCCCATCAGGCGACAAATTTCCAGGGTTGAGACACCGTTCGGGTCTTCGTGGATCGCGGCGATGATTCCTTCCTCGACATTCGTCAGATCAACGTAGCGAATCGTATCGCTTTTCCGACGCATCTCTGCGATTGGAGTGATGACCACTCCTCCGCCTAAAAGCGCGGGCGGGCTGTGTCGCCGAATGATGACTGGCTGACCCTTCGTTGCCGCGACACTGTTGTTAAATCGCACTTGCGCCATGGAGGTGTCGGTGTCGTTCAAGAAAAGCTTCCCAAATGCGTCATCCGTACCAATCGCAACTCGTACCTCCATTCCGTGGTTTGGCTCTGCAATCCAAGTGATCTTGAAGTCGGTCATTTTGGATTCCGTTACCGATTTCAGGGCGCCGATGGTCATGCCCCGACGCACCTCTTCAACCTCAACTCCGGTCACGTTAAACGCGGTTCGGTTCCCTCGCTCGCTGCTTACGACCGCCGTGTCGTGAACCTGAATTGTCCGGATTCGAACCCGCCTACCCGACGGCATCAATTCGGCTTCGCAGGGAGCGGTAACCGATCCTCTCGCCATATATCCTGTCACCACGATGCCGAGGCCCTTAATCAGGAATGTCCGGTCGATCGGCATGTACCAAGTGGGATTCGGGTCAACAACTTCGCGAAATGTGGTCGCTGCATCATCAAGCGCGGCGATGAGATCCGGCATCCCGGCCCCCGAGACCACCGAAACGGGGACGATGAAAGCAGTCTTAAACCGGCTTCGCTTGATCCATGTCTCGACCTCCTGACGCTGGAGGGTCAGCAGGTCCGCATCGACAAGGTCCGATTTGGTTAAAGCGATGATCAATGTGGTCACCGGAAGCATTTCCAATATTTGAAGATGCTCTTTGGTTTGCGGTTTGATTCCCTCGTCGCTGGCAATACACAGGATCGCAATATCAACCCCCATCGCACCGACCAGCATGTTGGTCATGAACCGTTCATGGCCCGGAACATCTACGATAGACACCCTCCCCGCTTTGGGAAGGTTCACGAAGGCATACCCCACGTCGATAGTCATGCCTCGCTCCTTCTCTTCGGGCAAGCGGTCAGCTTCGATTCCCGTTAGGGCGCGAATCAGGGAAGTTTTTCCGTGATCGACGTGTCCCGCGGTTCCTATCAGCAAAGCCATTTTAGTTCAAAGCAAGGTGTTCTCTAAATTCTATATCACCATCACGGCAAATCCAGAAAGGAAACTCGCCTTTTGTCGTCGCCGCGCCAATATCGCCATCTTTCCGCAGGGCCATAACCACGCACGGAAGGTCGGTCGAATTTTTCTGACGACGCATCATATGGCGAATGGTTTCTTCGCACGCTTCTTGGGCGGTCATGCCGGATTCCATATTACGAACCGTCCGGTATGATGCACAAGCTTTCCACAACTCTTCGCCCAGGCCGGTTGCGCCCGCAGCTCCGATTTCGTCATCGGCGTAGATCCCTGCTCCGACGATGGGGGAATCTCCAACCCGACCCGGCAACTTCCACGCTAGACCGCTGGTCGCCGACGCGGCTACGAGGTGGGGTTTTCCGTCGGCCCCTGTTTCCAGGCCAATCATTGTGACCGTATCATGAGATTCATTCATGGTGTGAACGTAGTAGGTTTCAGCTTCGCCTCGCTTCCACTGATCGTATTTGGCCACGCTTTCGGCGGTCATGAGGTTTATCGGGATGACGCCGTTTTCGATTGCAAATCGCCTGGCTTGGTCGCCCGCCAGCATCACATGCGGAGTTCGTTCCATCACCATTCGGGCAACCGAGATAACGGGAGCGATACCCCGAACCGAGCAAACGGCGCCGCAATTGAGGTCGCTACCATCCATTATTGCCGCGTCGAGCTCGAGGTCTCCGTCGGAGTTGGGCAGGGAACCGAGGCCAATCGCCATGAGGCTGGGGTCCATCTCGCAGGCGGCAAGGCCTTTTTCGATCATTGTGATGAGGTCGGCTCCGTTTTTGCGAGCATTCCATGCGGCTTCGATGCCGACCTGGCCTGGCTCTTTCCAGGTTACAAGCAATGTGGTCATTGGCATTAGTTTACTTGAGGCTATGTGAATCCGAATTTAGCTTTCGGCTTTCCGACCAAGAGATGTAAGGTGTGCACATTCGCATGAGAAATTCTGACTTTCGAAATCTTCAGGGATGGCAGTTAAGTAAGGTCCCCTGTATTGACTTATACCGCCAGACGACTCGCTTTCCAGCCGCCGAAAAATTTGGCACCGTATCACAGGTTCGGGTCATGGACGAAGTTCTCATGCAGATTTTGCCCGTTTCCTCTCCATGAGTTTGGGATCCGTACGGGAACTCGAATATATGGGGTCATGCGAAGAACTGATAATTCGGCTTCAACAGGTCGCCAAAATGATCTACGGCTTGATCTCGACCCTCAAGTCCGACAGTTGATACCCGAAACCCGAAAGCGGTTGCACTCCCACGCACTCTTACCAGCCTTTCGCAAAACACGGTATTTTTACTAGGATGGTATTTCTACCTGGCATGGAAACAGGTAATTGAACGAGGTTCATTGAGTCAGTAACCCAGTTTCGAAACCAAGGAAAGGTTTCAAATGGGAGCCAAGCACCGTGCGACGGCGAGACTCTTAGAAACTAAGGAAGGTCAAAAATGTCATTTCGAATAAACACCAACGTAGAAGCACTTAGCGCCTACAACAGCGTCTCAAACGTGGCCAGCCACATGTCCAAGTCGATGGGTCGGCTTTCAAAAGGCCTCCGAATCGCCGATGCATCCGACGATCCTGCTGGTCTCATCTCATCCGAGCTTTTCCGATCACAGATCAGCTCAATGGATTCGGCCATGCGCAATAACACCGAAGCCATGAACTTCGCCAAGACTGCAGAAAATGCACTTGGAGAAATGAACCAGCTTCTCGATGATGCCCGGGGCCTCTCAATTGCATCCGGTAACTCAGCAACTTTAACCGCGACTCAGCTCGCTGCTAACCAAGATCAGATCAACTCGATTATCACGTCGATCAATCGAATCTCATCATCGGTTACTTACTCGGGACGAAAACTCTTGGACGGTTCGGCTGGTGTCACCACTCAGATTTCGAACACTTCCAAAGTTGCAGGATTCAGCTTCGGCGGTACCGCGAACAACGCAACGATTACGCAAACCGGTCTTGTCACGATCAACCAAACGGTTGTCGCTACAGCCGCCTTGTACACCGCAACTGCCTTGTTGACTGCTGGTGCAGCCGCTTCTGGTTCGGTCAGCCTCAATGGTGTTAGCTTCTCGATTAACGCCGGAACCTCGGGTACTGCCATCGCAGCAATGCTCAACGCAGCTTCAGGTCAAACCGGTGTCACTGCCGCGTTCAACGCCAGCAACCAATTGATCTTTACCCAGACTCAAACGGGTACCAACCGATCCATCAACTTTGTTGACACATCAGGTGCAGTCTCGTCTTCGGCCAACACGTCCGCATCAGTCGCCGGAACCAATGCCAATGCAACGGTCATCATGGGTGGTCAAAGTGTGCTCTACACTGGTGGAGCGGCGGGATCAGATGGTCTGTCTCTCACCGATGCTGCTGGTAATAAACTGACTCTAACTTCGGGTGGAAACGCGATCAACACTCAGCTAATGGGTCAAGTTATCGCTCAGGACTCAAGCTTCCAAATCGGATTCCTTGCAAACACAACCGCGAATCTTGCGCTCCGAAACATGAGTGCCGGTCAGCTTGGTAGTGGTGTCTCATCGACCGCGGCAAACCTCGCAGCGATTGACGTTTCGACTTCTGCGGGTGCCAATACGGCCCTTACGGTTATCGATAAGGCAATCGATGAAGTTAGCCAGATGAGAGGCCGAATTGGTAACTTCCAAAGAAACGTTTTGGAATCGAATAACCGAACGCTTGCGAGTATGAAAGAGAACCTTTCAAACTCCGAGAGCTCGATCCGAGACCTCGACGTCGCCCAAGAAATGACAACATACACCAAATGGCAAGTTATGCAACAAGCCGGTATGGCAATGCTCGGACAAGCAAACCAGTCCGGACAAGCAGTCCTTTCATTGCTCAAATAACTCTTACTCGAAAGACAAAGACAAAGACAAAGACAAAGACCAAAGCCCCACCAACTGGTGGGGTCTTTTTTGTTTTGGCCAGGGCTACGCTTCGCTTAGGGCAACCAGGCGCCTAGGCGACCAGGCGACCAGGCGAGTAGGCTATCACCTGGTTAGGTGGTCAAGCAATGAGAATGATGTTGCAAGCATGAGAAGGTCAGACTTTCGAGATTTGCAGATTTGGATCAAAAGCAAAGCAATTTGCAAAGAACTTTACCTACTTACTAGAAAATTTCCCGAGGAAGAAAAATTTGGCAAGCCTTCTCAAATTCGACGAGCTGCTGTGCCAGTCCCAACAAATATTGCTGAGGGACATGCGCGAAGTACAAATCCTGATTTTATAAGGTTCCCTTACTTGTCCTTAGGACCTTTTCGAGAACTGGAAACCTTGTTAGAGATCGCGTGCGAAGTTGACATGTATGAGGATACAAGCGAATTTGTTCTAAAGCTTCAAGGGATTGGGAAGATGCCCATTGCTTATATCAAATATCCTCAAAGTGAGAAATCGTAGCCTTCATCCTGTTCGGCCTGGAAGCCTGGAAGCCCAATATCCCGGCAAATTGACGGCATTTCCTTTCTTAACCCTGATCCTAGTATCCCGACAGGGTTATCGGCACGACAACAACGGAACACCTTACTTGTCAGACAGTGGGGCTCGCTTCACCAGAAGACAGACAAGAACCGGACCGATCCTATCCCCCAATATTAGTCCGGCGACCATAAACCCTCCAAGCCCATCGGGCCCGCCTAGTTGCGGGCCCATTTTTTTTTACGGCGCAATCGCGAGATATTCATCCCATTGCGAGGCAAGGGCGAGCTTCATAAGCTGATAATCACTGGCCGAGCTTGCAAACGTCGAACCCGAAGAGAAATCGATCGAGATACCGTTGCTGTTTGCAGAATTTGAATTGTGACCTTCCCAGACAATCGCATTCGAAATCGCAGACTTAACCCCGGCCGTAGCGAGCAATACTGACGGAATCGCTGTGTTGGCTTCTAAGTGCAAGCAAACGTCCTTGAGGTCACGATAGATCCGCAGGGAAGTCGGACTATAGGCCTGTGACGTGTTTCGAGTCAGCTGGATTGCACCCGTCAAACTCGCCGCATTGTTTTTCAGTTCAGTGCCCAACGTGCTAATTGCCGACTCAAGTGCAGGAAGCTTTGTCGTATCAATGACGCTCTGAGTGATCTTTTTGCTGTTGTACGCCGTAACCGCCAACATGCTGTCCACAAACGATTTGGATAGGTTCTTAGGCGTATCATTCGGCGTATCGCGGAAAGGCGCAAAGACTAAATCGTAAGGAAGTCCTTCTGCAGGAGGGCTCTCCTCACTACCAATGATAAAGTCTGCATTGTCCTTAATCTCATAGCCAACTTCCATCATCTGCATCAAGCTTGCGTCCCAGGAGATCATGTCGAAGTGCTCAGAACCGAGCGCCTGGTTGAGATCCCAAATCTGAATCGAAGTGCCCATCTCGTCGTCGTACGAAACCGCGCGGCTGAGATCGATGTTCGAAAGCGATCGTCTCCAACCGTTGCCATGATTCCAAACGATTAGGCAGTAGTGATCAGCCGGAAAATTCGCCTTGCCCCACGTAATGAAGTCATGCAGAGTCTGGGTTGACCCCATATCAATCGATGTCCCCATATCCTGCAAAAGCGTTGAATTGATGTTATTGGAGAAGTCAGAACTCGCCAGATATCGGCGTGTGCCATTAAACGTTCCGCCGGTAAATTGGGCCGGAAACTGCTTCCATTGCACAACGAACCGAACGTCGGGATTGCTGGCAACCCGCTCGATTTGGTTCATATTGAGCACCGAGAACTGTTGCAAATCGTTGGCCGCATTCATATA
>JAYVXG010000201.1:0-2082 GCA_043785475.1 Armatimonadota bacterium | reverse complement strand
ATGAGGCCAGGAATGACAACTGCTCCGTGACCATCGATATGTTTGGTATTTGGGCCGACTAGGTTCTGGTCATACTTACCGACGGCAATAAATCGACCATCGCGTACGGCGGCAAATTCCGCAAAACCAACCCGCTCACCAGACCAGATGCGGGCATTTTCAATAACAAGATCAGCGGGAGCAACGAAGATGACACCGACGAGGAAGGAAAGCATGTAACGATGATAGCATGGCGATCGGAGGCTGGGCCAATTGACCCATTTCTACCGCAGCACAAATAGCATATGTCCGTAGCCGAGGACGTAAGTCTGTTCGCTTAAGAAACTGGCGAACAAGTGGCTCAGTCGTATATGGAATATATAGAAACCAATGTCCCAAACCGTAGAGAACGCTTTCTAAACAAGCCTTTGACTTGAGTTTGAGTACCTGCTCGAATATGTTCAGGACTGCTTCATTGTTTAAGTCCTGGTCCCGATAACCTAAGCCAGAGCTTTTCTGTCGAGCCAGGGAGAGCCTCATCGCAAGTGCAAACTTGGTGACATTGTCCGTGGTTCGGCACCTTTTCGAGTTGGTAGAATCTTGGGAGCATCAATGAAGGACGTGGGAGTGGAGTTTGCAGAAGGATCCTGAAGTCGAGAAATTCCTGAAAGGGTACGAGCATCCGATGAAAGCGGAGATTCAAGTTCTACGCCAACTTATCCACGACTCAAGCCTGGATATCCGCGAAGGGGTCAAGTGGAACTCACTGAGTTTCCAAACCAGCGATTGGTTTGCCACCTTAAACAAACGGGAAACCAGCCGAATCGAAATAGTCCTCCACTTTGGCGCAAAGAAAAAGGACGGAGCGGACGTTGATAATGTCGATGATCCAGCCGGACTCCTCAAAAAGCTCGCCAAAGATCGGTGCCTTCTGGCCATCGATGGTGGAGAAGACTTACGCGCAAAGCAGAGTGCAATCAAGGCCCTTATCCGCGACTGGATTCGCTACGTCTGAACTTTCGAAAGGGACTTCGGCGCGACAATTCGATATGCGTCGAGGAGGATTTGGCGAACCTCGCTCCAATTGACCTGGGGCCCATCTACCCAGATTCCCACCCATCCCTTGCTCCCAAGATATTTCGGAATGTGATAAACGGTTGGATTACGGTCAACGTAGTCGAATGCAGCGCCCGGGAGCGCTTTGCAATTGACGGCTAATCGACCACTAGTATCCTGGTTTTCAACGAGCTGAGCAAACAGTACACCTCGAACTTCAAAGTTCAGGTGGCCGTCCGCAATGACTTTTGCCTTGCTTTCGGAAAAGCCCTTAACGATTTCAACGACTTCTTTGGGTGAGTCTTGCACGGGTTTCCTGAGATTTGGCCAACTAATGTCATCAACTCTGTCACCGAGGCCAGTACGATAGACTTAAGCACAGCTCAATGGTTACAACGATTATTTCTATTGCCATATTCCAACCCTTTGTTGCAAACCTGGAAGTCGGACCAGGAAAGGGTTATTCCCGTATCGAAGAAGCGGTTGCGGCGGCCAAAAGTGGCGATACGATTTTGGTTTATCCTGATCCGGCCGGATATCCTCGAACTGCCATCCGAGTTCAGGTTGCTTCGCTGACGATTCGGGGGATTGGTTCCAAGCCAATTCCGATTATGGGGGGAGACTTTGACTACTCAGGTTCAGGGTCAGTGCCCCGGGCAATTATCCAAATCGAGCCGACCGGGATGGGTGCCAAAATTGAAAATTTAGACCTCTCGGGAGCGCACAATCAGTCATTTAACGGAGCAGGCGTGCGTATTCAAGGTGCGAGCAATGTGGCCGTACGAGACTGCATTATCCGCGAAAATGACATGGGGATCATGTCAAACGGAAAGGAAGGCGATCCGAAAGCGGCATCCAACCAACTCATCGAAGATTGCCTGATCGAGCGAAACGGGAACTTCAAAGACCCTGGCTATAACCACAACTTGTATCTCGGCGGATCGACGGTACGTCTTCTTCATTGTGAAATTCGGAACTCGACCACCGGGCATAACGTGAAGAGTCGAGCGCACTACCTTGAAATTGAGGGGTGTTACATCCACGATG
>JAYVXG010000200.1:0-2083 GCA_043785475.1 Armatimonadota bacterium | reverse complement strand
ACTTTCGAAACCAAAAACGGGACTAGGCTGCTATCGGGCGCGAAACCGCGTAACCATCTCGTCCAGCCGGCCATCGTCAGACATGACCTTCACCGCGTGCCAAATGTAGTCGATTGTCCAAAGGTCCACTGCGAGGTCGCCCGATTTCAGGTTCTTATTCAGCGAGTGCTTCGCGTGCAACATCGCCCCATTAACCTTCTCGTACTTCCGTCCCATGGAGTCGCCCTTGTCTTCAACAATGCCCAATCCAAGTCGATTCAAAGCAAAGTCTGCACGGCTGTTCCAGACTCCGTAATAGTCCGGATACGCCACGAACAGAATCGGAGTGATGATCCCCGATCCAAAACCTTTCGCCGATTTCTCTGCTTGATCCATTCGGTCGGCGATGTTGTCGTTGTACTCGGGTTTCAACATCAGAATGCGCATCGCCTTCTTGACCGCCTCAAAATTGCCCAGCAATGTTCGTTGCTGGCGACTGAGGCCCGTCCAGTTGCAGTTCTTCTCAAAGCTCAAAAATTCCTTGAACTCTTCGGGCGTCAACGCGTCGCCACCCTCGACAAACAGCGGACCAAAATGACTAAAGACCTCATTGCGCCCCACCAACACCTTTTCGGCATCCGCATCGGCTTTGAGCAATTCGGGCTTCGCCCATGTGAGGAATTCGAGCGCCTCTCCTGGATTATCAAACAAACTGTGAAGAAGCATGACAGGAGCATACCGACTATTCGTTAATCCCGCCCGAAATATCTTTCCAATGAGTTACCCAGCCGCTTATTTGTACAAGGAATTAAAACTTAACCGGCTGCACCATCCGGCGCAATTTCCGAATCACACCGCTCACTAGCATCCCCGGCGCGCCGTTCACAAACGAAACTGCGAATCTCCGATTGATCCTTAAAATAATTTCCGGATCCGATGCAACGACTTCCAATCCATTGCTCCGAACAAAATTTGAATTCGGCATGTCTATCTCGGAAAAGAACCCGCCTCCGGATCTCACTCAAAGCAGTCAATCCCGTACACCGTCCCAAGGCCAGGAGTCGCGAAAACGAAGCTCGAAAACCCCATGTCCACCTCGGCAAAAATCTCATGCCCTCGCCACGAGGTTGCGATTAAGGGCTGATTTATACCTGAACCTTTTTGCAACAATTGGGAATCTATTTCTGAATCCGCCGTGGAAAACGTACAATACTATGCAGATGCATGACCTCGACCCGCGAAAGCAACGCCTGCTCCGCGCAATCGTAATCGAATATGTGACGAGCGGCGAGCCCATCGCATCCGACATGCTTGTGCAAAAATACGACCTCGGGGTGAAATCCGCCACCGTTCGAAACGAACTCGCCGAAATGTCCGAGCTCGGCTATCTCGAGCAGCCTCACACTTCTGCCGGACGAATCCCCAGCGACTCGGGCTACCGATTTTACGTCGACAAACTGATCGTCGAAAAAGTCATCGGCACCCACCAGCAGCGCGCCCTCAAAGACGCAAGCGAAGACACCGAGGCCCTTCAAGCCCTGCTGCGCGACACAATAAAGGTCCTCAGTCGAGCAACAAACCAACTGGGAGTGGCGACCACCACCAAAGACTCGAACATCACGGTCCGAACCGCACTTGTCTCGGCAATGAGCCAAACGCAAGCTCTATTAGTAGTCGCCTTAAATAATGGCCACATCGAAAACCGGCTGCTAGAATGCCCAAAAAATCTCACACTCGACGACCTCGGTGCAACCAACGAGGCCCTGATCCGCCAAGTGGTCGGCAAAGACCTTAAGACGCTCACCAAATCAAAGCCCATCGCCGCCGAAAACCCCGTTCGAGATAAGCTCCTCGGCATGGTTTGGGTTCAACTCCGCACCATCGCCAAGCAACTCACCCGCGGAAAGCTCATCACCGAAGGCGAAGAATTCCTCTTCTCAAAGCCCGAATTTCAACGCGACGCCAGTACCCTCTCCGATCTCTTTCGCCAACTCAACGAGACCGATGTTCTCTATGAGGCAGTCTCCCCCAAAGCGGAGGTCGTCACTATCGGCAAAGAAAATCGCTCCGAACAAATGCACCGCTTCAGCGTGGTGCGCAAAGG
>JAYVXG010000199.1:0-2087 GCA_043785475.1 Armatimonadota bacterium | reverse complement strand
GACATTGAGGTGTCCCATTTTGCGACCGGGTATAGCGTCAGCTTTGCCATACCAGTGAAAGCGGGCGCGTGGGAAATGCTTCGAAACCGCGGAGAGGGCGTTTTCGAAACTTTGGGCTTGGTCAATGCCAAGGATATTGGCCATACAGGTTGGAATTCCGGTTTCGACGGAGTGAAACCAGCCCAGGACGCTGAGTACATGCGCTTCAAATTGAGACATCCCTCCCCAGTCGAGCGTGTAGTGGCCGGTGTTGTGGGGGCGCGGGGCGATTTCATTAACCGTGATCTCGCCATCATTTTGCAGGAATAGTTCGACCCCAAATAGGCCAATGCCATTGACAGCCTTTACGGCATCAATTGCAACTTGTTGAGCCTTGGCGGACTGTGCGAGTGATGGACTTGGATAGACCAGGTCGCACACGTAGTTTCGTTGGCGAGTAATCATGGCCGGGAAGGTGTCGCATGAGCCATCTTTGCGGGCGACGACCATCACGGCCATTTCGTCGTCAAACGCAACGAGTTCTTCGGCGAGCCATTCACCACTTTCGATTAGGCTCAAGTGTTTGATGCAGTCTTCGGACGAATTGATGTAATGAGTACCTTTACCGTCATATCCTCCATACCGTGCTTTAATCACACATGGTACTCCGAGTGAAGCTATGTCCTCAGCCGGAAAGGCCATGGGAGTAGGCACCCCTGCTTCGGCATAAGCCTGCCGCTGAAGCAGCTTGTCTTGAATCGTTCGAAGAGTATCAATTCCTGGGATGATGTTTTTAGGATCAAAGTTTGCGATTCGACAGGCTTCTTCGAGAACTTCGGCTTTGATGAATTCGTTTTCGAAGGTGATGAATTCACACTGCTGCATGACAGTGGAAATGTCAATTGCGTCATGGATGGAGCCGTAAATTGAGGGTCCGACTTGGGCGGCGGGCGAGTTTTCGTCTTTGTCGAGGGAGATGACCGAGACTCCCATTCGTTGGGCGGCCATTACCGACATACGTGCGAGCTGACCGCCGCCGAGAATCCCAAGTTTGTACTTCGCCACTGGTATTTATGGTGACAGATTAGGTAACGACTTGGCTTGGTTCAATGGTCAAATGCCGAGCTCCTGGCACGTCCTTTGACCGGATGACGCCAATCAATTCGGTTTCGATGATGAAAATGGTTTGTTCGGCTAAGAGAGCTTCGGCAATTTCAAATGCGGCGTCGAAGGTGGTGGCATCGGGGTTGGTGAAGTTGAGGCTAAGCTGAGTTATTCCTCGGCTAATAAGCTTAAATCCGAGGGCACGGACTCCGGAGAGGGCTTGACTTCCGCAATCTCGCTGAAATCGAAGCTTTTTTGCAACATCTTTGACCGCGGTTATGTTGTCTGAAGCAAGATTGAGGTTTGCGGCTAAAAGGAAGTCGCGAACGCCAACAATTGTGGTTCCCCATTGTTCATGTTCAAGGCTTCCGAAATCAGGAAGTTTTTCGAGCTCTCCCATTTGCCCGCGTAAATATGGCAACCGGTATTCGCTTCCCTTTTGGGCTGCTTTCTCGTAGAGATGAGTCGGCACCCGAAATCGCAAGGAAAATTGTTCGGCCCACGTTTGGGTTGCTGAAATTAAATCTGTCTCTGATCCCGCGATCAGGACGAAGGGTGCTACATCGAGGGCACCAATTCTAGGGTGAACACCTTGTTGAAATTTGAGATCGATTTTCGGCAAGAGGACTTCGCACAATCGATCCATTCCTTTGAACACCGTGCCTTGGCCGCCGGAAAATGCAGTTACCGTCCGCTCATGGTCAATATCACCCTTAAAATAATGAACGAATAACCCTCGGTCAGCAATTAAATATCGAGCTTCCTCGCAAAGGTCAGGATCATAGAACGACCAATTCGGAATCGCGACAATCCGGTTCAAAGAGTGATCCACTCGCGAATTTTTTCGAACAGTTTCTCACCCATGCCTTTGATATTTCGCAAGTCTTCAATCTGTCCATATTCTCCGTTGGCGGCCCGATAGTCCAGAATTTTTTTTGCCATCGAAGGACCGATGCCGGGAATGGTTTGAAGTTCCACCTCGGAGGCGCTATTGATGTTGACCG
>JAYVXG010000198.1:0-2089 GCA_043785475.1 Armatimonadota bacterium | reverse complement strand
CTTATTTCTTTTTTAGGTTTGGCGGCATTATTACCCAAGCCTTTCAGCCATCGGTCTCCTTTGAGCAACGGCTTCCTAACTGATGCTATAAAGCACGGTCTGGACATGGTTGCCGGATTGAACTGGGACTAAGCCTTTATCTCTATTTTCGATAGGGATAAAGGCTCGATTAAGGACGGAATTCCGTCCTCCGACTCCGGAATTAGTGATATGCCATCAGATCATTTGCGTAGTTTTTGACATATTCAAAGCACATATATCCATATCCTTTGTCGCCCCAACCGGTTCCCCAAGAATTTCGAAAGATGAAGTATCCGCCTCCTGGAATGGAGGCAATTTTGTGATATCCAACTAACACGACCGAGTGTCCGTCAACGGTGTCGGACTTCGGTACTTTGACCATCATGTCTACTCCAGAGAAAATTGCTTTTTGCATCTTTCCGTTTGCGGGCCACAGCAGGCCTACTGCGACTGGGATGTTCTTGTCGAGGTAATCGCAAGATGTCTTAACTTCGCCATCATTTGCACCTTTTTTAGGATCCCAATCCTTGATGAAATCGGCTGCAAATTTCTTCGTTGCCATGCCTTCGTTGAGCAATGTGATGGCTTTGTTTTTTGTACCGCCGGCCATAGGGTCATGGTAAGGCAATTCGGATTCTTTCACATGTCCGTTTACTTGGTAGCCCATGTTGAGATCCTTGTAGAATCCTCCATCTTGAGTGGAGCCGGCCGCAATATCGCCGATAACGTTAAGGTATTCCTCGCTAAAGTCGAGGTTCTTCTGTCCGGTGGTTTTTGCCGCCATGTATTCCTGGCAAAACGTGAGGGCGAAAACGCTACAGGTGCCCCGGCTGCCTTGACTTCGGATGGAGAGCCCATAGTCGTCGATCTGCGTCCGGAGATCGCATTGGACCCCTTTTACCTTCAGTTTCGACCAATCGATATGAGCAAATATGGCGGGTGACGGTCGTGCGACGGTGAGCTTTTGGAACTCCTTTCGTTTCCTGACCATCTCGGGGCTTTGCGCGATCTTCCGAAGATGCTCAGGTAGTTGAACTCCGGGACGTTGTCCGGTGAAACCGACGGCGCAGAAAAGTGATGTGGCGAACAAGAAAAGTTTCATAAGTCGAAACTTAGGACGGAACGCCCTTGCCCGACGGTTCTTATTGGCTCGTCGCGATTAGTCTTTTTTAGTGGGCTGATCCGCCAAGCGCACCTGAAATACACTCCCTGCCATGCTTGGCTGGAGCGAACGCTCTCTACACGCATCAAGTGATTGACGGAGGCCCAGTTAATTGGACTAGGCTTCATCAAACAAAGTTCAGATTCCTTTCCTTTCTTACCGGATTCTAACTTGGGTCGTGCTTGGTGACTGGGGCGGGATTTCTGACTCACGATGCCAACATGTTAAAGATCGGTGAACTTCAATCGTGCCCTTGAGTAGAAATCGGAAAGCTAAAGTCTCAGTCATTTTCCGGCGTATGATAGTCATACAATTATGATTCTCGCGATTTCTCTCGTCCTTGCTGGCACACGGAGCCAAGTTAGTGATTTGCTGGATGCCGCTGTGGTCATGCCTGCGGAGGTTTTTACCAAGCAACTCTCGACTAAGGGCCGGTTTCTTGCCGATCAGTTCGAACTTGCGGACGAATTTAAGGCGGACACTCTAGTTCGTCGAAAGACACCCTTAAGTTCGCTTGACATGCTCATTTCTCGCGGATCCGAACCCGTTCCTTACTTGATTACACAGCTTTCGAGCCAGGAGTCGACGAAAGTCAAGATTGGTGAGACACCGGACGTTGTTTCAGTTGCATATGAATTTTACGATCCGAAGGACCGTCTACCGGATACGGAGGCTTGGGGGGTGGTGACCAACGAATTCATTATGAAGGCTCCGCAGTACAAGCACACGGTAACGCGAGGTGATGTCGCGTTCTTTGCACTTGGGCAAATTACCAATCGCTGGTACGGAATTCTAGGTGGAAATCCAGTATTGACCTTGTTTTGCTCGGCGTCGGACCACCCATCGATTCAAAAGACTGCGAGCGAGGAGTGGGGGAAAATCACGAATGATGAACTGAAAATTTCG
>JAYVXG010000197.1:0-2089 GCA_043785475.1 Armatimonadota bacterium | reverse complement strand
TATCCGAAAAGCCCGCTTCTTCGATTTCCGATTGAAACTCCGATGGCTCGTGAAACTTGGTCGTCGTAAAATAGTTCGGATGGTTCTCTGGGTTGCGGTGCTGCCCGTCGACAAGGTCTTGATACACGATGGTTCGGAAATAGTCATCGTCGATGAACCCGCAGTGATAGCCATCCACGAGGGATGCATACTTTGAAATACAGACGGCCATAAGACGCCCGCCAGGTTTGAGAATGCGTTTTGCCTCTGCGAGTGCCTTCAACCGATCTCGCTTATCAGTGAGATGGTAGAGCGGGCCAAGCATTAGGACCACGTCGAAACTTTCGTCGCTAAAACGCGTGTTCCGGGCATCCCCAACGGTTATTGAAGCCAAAGAGCAGAACTGGACCACTTTTTTCGCCGTTTCGATGTGGTTCTCCATTGCATCCACAAGATGGACCTCATAGCCGAGGTTCGCGAGCCAAAATGAGTCGTGCCCGGTGCCTCCACCAAGGTCCAGAATCTTTGCTGGTACCTTGAACAAATTCCGAGTGATGATGTCTTTGGATCGCTCGAATTCGAGTCGTCCCTGCGGCGAAGCGAGTCGCTCGTGCTCACCCCCTTGATCGTAGTGGACGATAATTTCTGAGTTCAAACTTTCCATTCACAATTATAGCCTCGGTCGTTTATCTTAGATTTTCAGGGGAGTAGCACAACCAAAAAGTACTAGCTTGTTAAGCCCAAAATCCCTATAATATTCTTATGGCATGGGATCTCGATTCTTGCATGAAGGCGTTCGATGAACGCCGTCTTAAGGAATGGATCGAGGAGTACCTCCGAGTTCCTGGGTGGAAAAATATGGGACTATTGCGCCGAGTGCAGGCTTATTCGGTCGATTGGCCCGGTCCGGTTTTGCTCCGAATTTCCGACCTTGTGCGTGTTGCCGGACCAGGACCTTCTTTCAAATATCCACACGACCCTGAGGAGTGGGAGAGGGATGTAAAAGCTATCACGGATAAGCGACCAAGACCCAACGACTTGCCTCCAGTTATCGGCTGGAAAGATCCCGATGGAACGATTAATTTGGCTGATGGACACCATCGGTTATCCGCACTCGAACAGCTAGGCTACGATAATGTCTGGGCATTGATTCATGAAACTCCGTTACGAAGCGAAGTAGAGCTCAGCCACCAGGGTTCTGGAGCCGTTGACCCAACGGGTGCCGGTAAGATCAGCGACAAATTTGCGGATGTCTCGGCTCGATTCTCGGATTTTGCTCAATATTGCGTCGATTCGAGTGTTTTGTATGGATTCTTGACCGTTCGAATCGCCATGGACGAGGAACTGCTAACCATCGCAACTCATTGCCGACCAGGGCAACCGGTCCCTAATATGTTGTTTGGCGCCGTACATTATTTACTGTTGGGCGGCAAGGCGAACCCGCTTAGTCGATACTATCCAAGCTTGACGCTGAACCACGAAAGCCCTGACCACGTGTTTCCGGCCTTCAAAAAGTTCGTCCTCACCCACTCCGCACAGATCATTGAGTTGCTGCAGACCAGGCTTGTTCAGACTAACGAGGTCCGGCGCTCGGCGTTTCTCTTTCCGGCTTTCTTGACCGCTAATCGGCTGTTTGACAATAAACCGCTCGCGCTAATCGAAATAGGACCGAGTGCAGGTTTTAATTTACTCTGGGACCACTATCAGTACCGCTACGATGACATGGACCCAGTGGGTCTGCCCGCTTCGCCCTTGACCATCACCAGTACTTTTCGCGGAGACCATCGTCCTGACCTTTCAGGTCCGATGCCCACGGTTAGCAGTCGCAAGGGAATCGATTTACATCCGCTCGACCTGATGGATCGCGACCAGATTCAGTGGTTGCAGGCACTTATTTGGCCGGAGCATTTTGACCGAAAGATGCGCCTGAGTAAGGCAATCCGAATCGCCATGCTCAATCCGGTGCAGATGATTCAAGGCAATGCGCTTGACCTTCTACCTCCGCTCTTGGCGGATGTACCTACGACCGACATTCCGATCGTCTATCACACTTTTGTTGCCAACCAATTCACCGAGGAACAACGACAGAGTTTGCTCAAGATTGTGGAGG
>JAYVXG010000196.1:0-2093 GCA_043785475.1 Armatimonadota bacterium | reverse complement strand
GAAGAGACAACCGCTGGGCAGTTTGGGACAATAGGGGTTTAACCGTTCGGGAGGGAGAAAATGTCAAGACCACAAAGCTCGGAGACATTGCAGTTTCCCCTCGTGCCTTTCCACACGATCAGATCGTGAAAAATCTCGACCTATTTAAAGCAAAAAAGAGAAGCAAAGATTCAGATTCTCTAAGCGGATCCCTCCGACTCGGCACTAAATGCTACTTTATGCCCCGCTGGACTGCCAAGGACGGGCAAACTTGGCTAGAGGCTCTCGTACTGGTGGACCTCGCCGAAAGTAACCCAAAACCAAAATTTTTGGGCATATTCAAGGGTCTCTCCTCATCGTACAAGCCAATAGACGACAAACTGTTTGTTGTAAAGGACCAACTTGCAGTCGTGACGACTCAGGGCGACACGTGGGGCCTTAGCTCGTACGACGAACCCCAAAGTTCATTCGAGTTCAATCCTTTGGGCTCAAAGCTTGTTTCATATTTTCGAGGTGGATACTTTCTCGAATCGACGAGTTACGGCACCAACATTGTGGGGCAAATCGAGTTGGCGTCAGGAAACCGAAAGAACCTGTTTGAAACGCGATCCAGGACGGTTGAGATGACGGACGGCAGCGCCCTGGCCGTTCTTCGCACGAAAGAAAATACCGTGATCAAGAATCTCAAGACCGGGGGCCAAGTCACTCACTCACCCAACGCTTTCGTATCAACTATTGACAACTATGTTTTGGTTTGGACTAAGAACTCCCGCACCACGGCCTGGCTCTACGAGCCAGTGCGTTGGACGGCTGTCGCGACCGCCTCTAATTAGGCAGCCTTGCTTTGTGGTGAAGCAAGACAAGTCTGAGCAAACAAAATAATTTCATGACTGGCCTTGCCATTGTCAGGACTCAGGGCGTTGCCAACTAAAATCTTCACGGCTCCAGTCGTTCCGTAACGACCCGAAACCCAGTCTTGAAGGCTTTCAAATAGTCGCTCCTTGACCAGCTGAACATTCTTGCCACCGCTTGGCAGGATGATTGCAAATCCATGGGGCCCAAATCGAGCAACAACATCTAATCGTCGGAGATTTTCTTTAAAGAAATTTGAAGCGTCGGCGAGAAAATCGAGGATGGACTGCTCCCCATAGAATTTTCGTAAACCTTCCAGACCTACAAAATTCACAATAACGACCGCAACCAGAGTGCTGTCAAATGAAGCTCGATGAAGTTCCTCTTCCAGCCGACTTCGGAAATACGCTTCGGTGTAGGCACCGCTGTTGCCGTCAATGATGTCGTTTTCACTTTGCAAGTCCGTCGTTCGAAGAATCCTATCCTTCCGCTCTTCAGAAGTCAAAATCTTTCGCAATTTGGAGAGGCTCTGACGCAAAATGTGCGAAACATAGTTGCACGAAATATTGAGCTTTCCTGCTATTTCAGTCTGACTCAGAGCCTCAAAGTGGAACATGGAGAGAACTTCTTTTTCCAAATCTCTGAGCTGA
The DNA here is from genome assembly GCA_043785475.1 of Armatimonadota bacterium. Lineage (GTDB taxonomy): Bacteria > Armatimonadota > Fimbriimonadia > Fimbriimonadales > Fimbriimonadaceae > Fimbriimonas. The sequence goes on along the minus strand of JAYVXG010000196.1, from coordinate 612 downwards.
GACATCGCGTCTTCCAAAACCACTCGGTCTTCGACGGAAAGTTGCTCTGGAGTAAATTGAGCTGCATCTATCTTGTCTATTTCGCTTTCACCGTCGTCTTCGGCATCATTCATGCTGTCCAACGATCCGACTCGTAGCAAGTCTTGAGTGATGATGACTTCGTGGACAGAGCTTTCGCTCACGCCCAAATTATCCGCAATTTCTCGTTCGGTCGGAACTCGGCCGAGTTCGGTTTGGAGACCGGCCGCAGATTTGTTGACACGGTGTCGCAATTCCTGCAACCATGCCGGCTGTCGGATGGTTTGAGATTTGTCACGTAAGAAATGTTTGATTTCGCCAGCTACCAAGTAGGTGGCATATGTATTGAAACGAACGCCAGCGGTTGCGTCGTATTTTGCAAGAGCATTCAGGAGCCCAATGTATCCGACCTGCACCAAGTCTTCAAATGCATCGATTCCGGAGAACTTCCGAGCGGTTCGCTCAACAAGCCCCGAATAGGTGACCATGATCATATCTTTGAGCTCTGGCCTGGGGTCTTCGAGATATCGAAGAACCAAGTTTTCTGACTCGATGTTCATGTTTTGATGCGGTTGTATACTCATTCCTTAAATC
>JAYVXG010000195.1:0-2098 GCA_043785475.1 Armatimonadota bacterium | reverse complement strand
GCCCTAACGGGGGCAGATTTCCTCCTCGCCGATCTCAATAATCGCGGACAATTTACCGGGTCATATTATGATTCCACGGGGATGAAGAGCTTCATTTACAATAGTCAGAAGTTGACTATCATTCCCCCGCTTCCTGGATGCACTCATATGATGGCCCAAGCAATAAATGATAAGGGTGTAGCCGTGGGTTATGGAATCTATCGTCGGTCCCCCGGCGAGGATATAGCTTTTATATTCGAAGGAGGCAAAACCCGACCACTTGAAGCAAACGATCAGCTTTCAAGCTATGCCCACAGCATCGCGAATTCTGGGCTCATCGTGGGTTTTATGCAAACCAAAGGGGCAGTTATCTGGAAGAATGGACGTCGGCAAGAATTGCCTGGACCGAAAGAAGATACATTCGCTTACGGTACAAACGAGAACGGCGATATCACGGGAACTTCGGGAAACAAACCGATTGTTTGGCATGCTGTAGCAGGTCAGAGAGAAATGTGGCATTCCTTCGAGAGGCAACTCAAGAAAGAGTTTCCGACCTTGGCTGGGTTCCCGCTTAATCGAATTTTCGACACCAACAAAAGCCAAGTTTCGGTTGGTCAATGCACCGGTAACAATCCTGATCGGAGCAGAGCGGCGCTCTGGATTCATTACAAGGTCTACGATATGAACTCCTTGGTTCAGCCCGATAAGTATTGGTTACTTGAGAAAGCGTATTGCATCAACGACAAAGGCACGGTCTTAGGTTCGGGTCTTTACAAAGGGAAGAAAACGCCCTTTCTTCTCCAGCCGACGCCTAGTGGATTTCGTCGTTGATATTCAAATTGAACACCGTCTTGACGCTCGAACAATTATTGCGCCGAGTTTGGGGCGATTAATACACGAACGTTTTGAGCGAATGGTCGGTAGAGGTTAGGTTTGGTAACATGGGAATCTCAGACCTCTTTCTAACTTAAAACCGGTAGTTTGATCGGAACTGGGTGCCGAAGATTCAAGTTGAAGAGGGGAGGTAATGAAATGCCAAGAAAATCCGACTATCCCGAGAACTGGATGGCTTTAGGGCTTGCGTTTGGGCTTTTCTTTATCTGCCTAGCCCTGTTCGATGTTAAGGCAAGAGGCGACGTTTTGGCCAGCGGGACCGTGGTGGTTGGGGCATTGGTCTGCGTTTGGCTGGTGGAGCATGTTCGGCGAGGTCAGCATGAGGAGCCGTTTCGACCGGTCGATCCTCGTTCTCTCATTCTTCACCCAGTCGCAGACGGCGCGGCGGACGGTGGGAGCATCACGAAACGGGAAGGACCGGTTCCTTGGTTTCGGGGCATGTTTTGGATGGTGGTTGGGGCGATGTTGTTGGGAGGCAGCATGACGTTGGCGCGGATTAACTTGCCACGTGAACCTTCGGCGTCGGAAGTACGTCAAGAGAGTTTGAGTTCGGCGCGAGGCATCTTTGGAATGAAGCGCAGCGAGGCGTCGACCTATATTGGCCATGTGCGAGGTTTGGCAAAGGAAGTGCGGAACAACCAAAGCATCACCTTTGCGTACGAAGGATTGATCGAAGATGCGATTTCGGAGATAGTGTCTCACCCCGATAATTTGGAAATTCGGCAGAAGGGAAGCCGAAGATGATCGGTCGAGCGTTAGTTTTGGCTGGCTTTGTTTTTCTCGGATACTGGGTGTCTTTATCTTTCGTGCCACTCGTACCGCCAAAGGCAAAGTTGGCTACATTTCGACCAAGTGCATTACCATCTTCATCGCCATTAGCGACGAGACTCGATGAACTTGCAACGATGCTTGAACGGATCGAGCCGGGTACGGGCTCGGAGCAAGACGCGGTTCGGGGGTCGGCGTTGTTAGCGGAGATTAAGCGTTTGAACGCAGTGAGAAAGGTCGAGGTCGGGAAATTGGCGAGAAAGTCGGGCAATGGTGGGGGCAACAATTGACGGAAGCGCCATTTAACGCAAAAGTTGGATTTAGGTGAGAGAGCCCTGGGTTCTTTCATCCAATTTCCTTAGTCAGCGGAGGACGATTCACTATTTTTTCGATTATGCTTTGGTGGAGCGAATCTTTGTGTATAAGCGGATCTTGATTGGAGGAATTGCATTTGGTC
>JAYVXG010000194.1:0-2099 GCA_043785475.1 Armatimonadota bacterium | reverse complement strand
CAATTTTGGAGGGCATATAACAAGGTAGAGGCTTCGCCCATTCGAGTCGGCTCTGACGAGCTCCATTACAATTTGCATATTCTAATTCGTTTTGAAATTGAGGCTGACATCATTTCAAAGAAACTTGAGATTAAGGACATACCGGACGCATGGAATTCAAAATATAGCGAATATTTGGACATTTCCCCCTCAAGCGATTCTGAAGGCTGTTTGCAGGATGTGCATTGGAGTCGAGGTTCTGTTGGATATTTCCCTACTTACAGCTACGGCAACTTAATAGGAGTTCAGATTTGGAACAAACTCGTCGAGGAGGTTGAAGATGTTGATGTTCTCATCGCCGCCGGAAACTATCGACCGATTCTAGATTGGCTCATCGAACGAGTTTATGGGTACGGAAGGTTAATGAGACCGAAAGACCTTGTTCGCCACATTACGGGAGAGGAATTCAGTGCTCAACCATGGATAGATTACGCCACAGCAAAATTTACGGATGTATATAACCTTCAATGATTCCCGACCCAAAGCTTAATCCTCCGACGCTGACCGGTAAGCACGTCAGATTGCGACCAGCTCAACACGGTGATGCTGCGATTTATGCATCGGTGACCCCAATTTCGACTTTTCAGTACAACGTAACGTCAATTCCTCTCGAACAATCTGAAGCTGGTTTTCGTCGGTACGTCGACACCATCTTGGATTCGCCAAATATCCAAGGCTTTACCTGCGAATTGATAACCAGTGGCGAAGTAGTTGGCGGGACAACATTCATGGACATTCGATTGGCCGACGAGCATGTAGAGGTTGGCATGACTTGGTACAGCCCAGATTATCGAGGCACTTTTGTTAACCCCGAATGCAAACTTCTGATGCTGGGCTACGCGTTCGAAACATTGGGCTGCACGAAAGTCACGTTGAAGTGCGATGATCGAAATGAGCGTTCAAAAAGTGCCATTTTAAAGCTTGGGGCAAAGCATGAAGGGGTTTTTCGCCGACACAAGTTCACTGATCTAGGGGAATGGCGAGACACCTCGTTCTACAGCGTTCTGAAGGAAGAGTGGCCATTGGCAAAAGAACGACTAGAGGAGCGCCTACGTGAGTTTTGAGCTTAGGACGCCGACCAAGGACGAGGTTCATTTGGTGGTCGGGTTCATTCATGAGCTTGCAGAATACGAAAAGCTCGCCCATGAATGTCTGATCTCAGAAGAAGCACTTCGGGAATCTCTTTTTGGGTCCCGACCCTACGCTGAGACTCTATTGGCATTTCTGGATGGCGTGCCTTTTGGATTTTGTCTCTACTTTCACAATTTTTCGACCTTTCTTGGTAAGCCGGGATTGTACTTGGAAGATTTGTATATACAACCTGAGTATCGGAACCGGGGCTTTGGCAAACTGATCCTCGCCCATCTTGCAGCGCTTGCAATTGAGCGCGGATGCGGGCGATTTGAATGGGCAGTTCTCGATTGGAATGAACCATCTATTGCCTTCTATCAAAAGATAGGAGCAGAACCGATGAACGATTGGACAGTTCAGAGGCTCACAGGTGACGCACTTCACGCTTTGGCAGTTAGCACAACAGGTGGTAAGAAGCGTTAGACTATTAGTGTGATCGACGAAAAAGAAAAGGAGCTTTTGACCGCAATCAAAACTCTAAGCGATGGAATCGAAAGACAAAATATATTGCTTGCTTCCTTCCTCAGGAATCAGAGCTCATTCAGGGCTCGCATGGTTGCTGGGCTTTGGACCGGGCTTGGTACGGTCCTCGGAGCTACCGTCGTGGTATCAGGGATCGTCCTCCTGCTCAAGCCACTTTCGAAAACGGATTGGATAGGTCCAATCGTCGATAAGGTCATCAGCGCTCTGGAGAACCGAGGCGGAACTCACCAACGGCGAAGTGAGGCACCGGTTGAAGCACCCATAAACAATTCACTTCAGAGCCGGAATGCGCCGATCGATGTTCCATTTGACGACAATTCACTGTGAGGTAAGAAAGTCTGTCAGAACCTTCGCCTGCTTGTCTCCATCGAGCAGGAAGGCGTCGTGTCCATACGGAAGATCAATTTCTTCGTAGGTGGAAGTTTTCTCTAATCTTTGCGTCATCT
>JAYVXG010000193.1:0-2103 GCA_043785475.1 Armatimonadota bacterium | reverse complement strand
ATCGAAGACCGCCGGTAGTTCCATAAAAGACTGCAAGAACCCTGTCGGTTCGACTTGAAAAATCTTGCAAAGTGCAATGAGTTCAAGCACCTGCAATTGCCGTTCGCCCCGCTCCAGTTTCGAAATGAAGCTTTGAGGCAAATTGAGACGTTTTGCCAAATCACGCTGGGAGATTCCCGATTCAATTCGTACCGAACGAAGGAATGCACCGAGCTTTGCATGGTCGGCAATCGGAGTGATTTTGTGGCGGGCTGGCACATTTCAACATTGCAGTTCTATGTGAAACCTTAATAAGGTTCTTACGGGTAAAATGAACCGATTTAAGGTTTTCATTAAGGAGCCTCACTATGCACCATATTACGTTCAAATATATCTCCCTCGTCTGCCTTGCTCTTGTCCTCAATGCTTGTGGTGGGTCAGTTGGGTCAGACCCAAATGCATCTTCCATATCACTCACCGCCTCGTCTCCCACAATATCGTACGGCCAAACGGTCAATATCAACTGGATCGGGCACAATATCCACGACATAAGTGCCTCAAGTTTTCCAGCGGACGGCGCAGCCTTGACAGGCTCAATCACGGACAAACCCGCCGTAACAACTACATATTCGATTACCGCATGGGGATTGGATAGCGAGCATCACACTGCAACAGTCACGGTCAGTGTCGCAAAGAGCAACAAGAAGATTCTTTTTGTTGGCGATACCGCGCAATCGGGCGTCAATCAACTGATCGAGTTCCTCCAAGCCCTCACTACTCAGACCGTCCAGGTCTCTCCTAACATTCCAAGTTCATTCACCGCCGACGTGGTTGTCCTGTCGCCAAGTGCCTCCATTACTTCCGCAGACATTCCAAAGGTGCAGGGGCAACTAACCGCTGGAAAGGGTGTGGTGCTCATAAACGAGGCGGCGGCTCTCTTGGCAACGGGCGATGCCAATAACTCTAATGTCAGTGCGATCGGGAGTTTTTGCGCGGGCGTCACCAACCTGGGGAATGGAGGCTTCTACAGCCTTGTCGATACCTCGCCCGTAGGCATTCCGTTCGGAGCAAACCTACTTGGGAAGACTGGCTTCACCGACACAGGCATATCACCGATTAGCGCAAATGCTATACCACTGACCAACGCCTCTGGTACTTCTGGATTCCTATACAGCCCACCAATTGGCGGACGAATTGCATTTGCGGGCAAGGCTCCAATTGATGCGGCAGAATTTAGCGTGGCGATTCGATCAATGCTTTTGGCGGAAGTTCGCTGGGCGTCGGGAGAATAGCGATGATTGCGACGATTTTTACGCTCATACTCGCAGGGTCTGAACCTAGACCTTTCCAGGCTAATCCTGAACAGTTCATATCCAGCTTCGTTTCTCGGCGTGGAATCAAAGGTGCTGCGGTAACGATCTGGAACCCTCGGGGTCAGATTATTTGGTCGAAAGGGTACGGCACTTCGGGAAGCGCACCATTCACGCCGGATACCCTTTGCCGGGTCGCCAGTGTTTCCAAGATATTCACTTCAGTCGGCATCATGAATGCCGTGAAGGAAGGCAAGATCAACCTGGACGAGCCGATCAACACCTACCTCAAGTACCCAAAACTTGGTGATCCTAAGATTGCCAAGATCACGACACGGATGATGCTCCAGCACATTTCGGGAATCGACAGCAAGGCAATCCCTATCTGCATCCCGAGCCAGGTCAGCTCGACACTACCTTTAACCCCGCAACTGATCACTGATTGGGTAATGACCAAGAAAAGTCTTGAGAGTGCCCCAGGCACCGCCTATGCCTATTCAAATACTGCCTACACCGTCCTTGGCACGGTCCTAGAGAAGGCAACGGAAACCGAATACGAGAAGTATGTCAAGAAAGTTCTGGCCCAGATGGGAGTCTCTAATTCACGGATTGGCACTACCTTACAGAGCGATGCGGGAGAGACCGAATACTACGACCTCGGCCGTAGAATCAGCCACTCAAGTTTTCAGTACGGAAACTCAGTTCCATCGAAGAACTTGTCTTTTCCCTATGGCGGAGCGTTCGTCCTGGAATCGATGCCTGGTGGTGCAGGTTGGATATCATCGAGCAACGAGCTGGCCAAAATCATGATCGG
>JAYVXG010000192.1:0-7087 GCA_043785475.1 Armatimonadota bacterium | reverse complement strand
TCGCTTCCTTCGTCAATATCAACGATGCTGAAAGAGCCATGGGTGCTCTCCTTGATCACGGGGTGAAACCAAAAGATATCAGTTTAGTTGCTCACGAGAGCCACGCTGGCCGCATCGAAAGTTATTCTGCAAGCAAAGACCTTGAGCTAAAAGAGCTGAAGGATCATGCCGAAAAAGGCATAACAACGACCACAGCGTCCGACGCAGAATCAGGAGCCATAACGGGAGCGACCTTAGGAATTGGATTTGGCGTGGTCGCCGCCTTAGCGTCCATTTTTATTCCGGGTTTCGGGCTTATTCTCGGAGGAGGCGCATTGTCCATCGCTTTATCGGGAACTGCTGGTGCAACCGGAGTTGGAGCAATTGCAGGTGGCGTGACCGGGTACTTAAAAGATCAAGGCGTTTCGGAACCCCATCTTGCCTCCTATGAGACTGCTTTCCAAGGCGGAGGAGCGATCATGGGAGTTGATATGGATGGCACGATGGATCGGGCTGACTTCGAAAGGATCCTTAACAAGTACAACGCCAGTAACATCGGCGGCCCCAGTACGCTCATGCCTCACAAGCTCTAACTCAAAACCTTAGCGGAGCCCACTATTGCCCCTTCTTTTGGAAAGGAAGGGGCTTTTCCGAATTTCTCGCTACCCCGAATCCCATTCTTGACACTATCTTGTCAGTGAGTTCCCATTCTTGACACGAGGATTTACTTCAACTCTCCTAATCTAGACTTATGAGCGATATATACGCTGTATTAGGTCTGATTGCCCTCACCTGGGCAACGATTGGTTTGATAAAGGCTTGCGACCGGCTTGGCAAGGAGCAGTCGTGACTCTCTATGTTCTCGGCGGGATTCTTTGCCTACTCCTTCTGATTTACCTATTCGTGGCCCTATTGAAACCGGAGGCATTTTAGGATGAGTGGATGGATCCAGGTCATCTTGTACTTTGGGGTTCTTTTTGTTTGCGCTAAGCCACTCGGTTTGTTCATGGCGAAAGTTCTTGATGGCAAACCACACTTCCTCTCGAAAGCTCTTGGTTGGCTCGAAAGATTGATCCTGAAAGCAAGTGGAGTTGATCCCGTTAGGGAACAAAATTGGAAGTCCTACGCTCTGGCGGTGATCATTTTCAACGCAATTGGGGCGTTGGCCCTGTATGGCCTCCAAAGGTTTCAAGGTTCTCTTCCTCTAAACCCTGCAGGCATGGGTGCGGTAACCCCCGACTCGTCGTTCAATACTTCGGTCAGTTTTGTAACCAATACCAACTGGCAAGGTTACGGCGGAGAGTCAACCATGAGCTATCTGACGCAAATGGCGGCACTTGGTGTACAGAACTTTCTGAGCGCAGCGACGGGTATTGCGGTGTTAGCCGCTCTCATTCGAGGAATTAGGGCGAGGGAAAGTTCAAACCTCGGTAACTTTTGGGTGGATTTAACGCGCTCGACGGTCTACATTCTTCTTCCGCTATCCCTTGCATTTAGCATCGTTCTAGTTCAACAGGGCGTGGTCCAAACTTTCAACCAGTATGAAAAGGTTCACCTAGCCAAGGCAATGAAGGGTTCGGACGGGAAAATGGTCGAAGATCAAACGATCGCAGTCGGACCAGCCGCCTCGCAGGTTGCGATTAAACAACTTGGAACTAACGGTGGCGGGTATTTTAATGTCAATTCCGCCCACCCGCTCGAAAATCCCACTCCGCTCACTAACTTTTTGGAGTGCTTGGCGATCCTTCTTATTCCTGCAGCCCTTTGTATTACGTTTGGTGAGATGCTCAAGGATCGGCGTCAAGGTTGGGCAATTCTTATTGCCATGACAACGTTACTCCTGATGTTTCTGATACCTTGCGTCATTGCCGAGCGGAGAGGTAATCCCTCCTTTACGCAAGCCGGCCTGACCACCAATGCTAACTGGGAAGGCAAAGAAACTCGATTCGGAATTGAGAACTCGGCAGTGTGGGCGACCGCCACTACGGCGGCGAGTAATGGTTCGGTCAACTCGATGCATGACTCCTATACTCCGTTGGGAGGAATGATGCCGATGGCACTGATCCAACTAAGCGAAGTTGTCTTTGGCGGCGTCGGTTCAGGACTATACGGGATGATTATCTATGCGGTTGTTGCCGTCTTCATCGCCGGACTAATGGTTGGCAGGACTCCCGAATATGTTGGCAAGAAGATCGGACCGTACGAAATGAAGATGGCTTCGCTCATAATCCTCATTCCTTGTTGCCTAGTTCTGATCGCAACGGCAATTCCGTTGATGAATGGATCGGCTCAATCGAGCATGAGCAATCCTGGCGCTCACGGCTTTAGCCAATTGCTCTACAACTATTCAAGTATGGGTAACAACAACGGCTCGGCATTTGCTGGGTTTAATGCCAACGTCCCAACTCATAACTGGCTTGGAGGGGTGATAATGTGGATGAGTCGATTCTGGATCATTGTCCCGATTCTTGCAATTGCTGGCTCGCTTGGCAAAAAGAAGATCGTGCCGACAGGTCCGGGAACTTTGGCGACCCATACTCCCCTCTTCGTCGGCCTTCTGGTCGGAACCGTCATCCTTGTTGGAGCCCTGACCTTTGTTCCAGCCCTGGCCCTTGGGCCAATTGTAGAGCACCTCCAAATGGGAGGCACACATTAATGTCAAATCAAACTCAAGCAATTTTCGAACCAGCACTAGTCAAACGAGCAATCGCCGATTCCTTCCGCAAACTCAATCCGCGATTGCAGATTAAGAATCCGGTCATGTTCGTAGTATTCATTGGGTCGATTGTCACAACAATCCTTTGGGTGCAAGCTCAATTTGGAAAGGGTGAGGCTCCGCCCCTCTTCATCCTCAATATTTCAATATGGCTCTGGTTTACGGTTCTATTCGCAAACTTCGCCGAGGCAATGGCTGAAGGCCGAGGAAAAGCGCAGGCCGCGGCACTAAAGAGTGCGAAGAAGGAAGTCCCCGCGAAGCAACTTGTCACTTCAGCCGACAAACATAGTGCGGTAACCGTCTCGGCAAGCGACCTAAGAAAAGATGACTTTGTTTTTGTAGAAGCTGGGGATTTCATCCCCGGTGATGGTGACGTCGTCGAAGGTGTTGCGACCGTCGACGAAAGTGCCATCACCGGGGAATCAGCTCCAGTTATTCGGGAATCGGGAGGAGACCGAAGTGCAGTTACGGGCGGAACTCGGGTTCTTAGTGATTGGATCGTCGTAAAGATTTCGGCCAATCCTGGCGAAAGTTTCCTTGACCGAATGATTGCGATGGTCGAAGGTGCCAAGCGTCAAAAAACTCCGAACGAAATCGCTCTGAGCATTTTGTTGGCCGCTCTAACCATCATTTTCCTCCTTGCATGCGTTACGCTGATTCCTTTTTCGATCTACTCCGTTCAAGCGGCCAAGCAGGGTTCGCCGATTACGGTTACCGTTGTTGTTGCATTGATCGTATGTCTCATTCCTACAACCATTGGAGGACTGCTCAGCGCGATAGGTATTGCAGGCATGGATCGCTTGCTACGAAAGAACGTTATTGCTACAAGTGGCCGAGCAGTGGAAGCCGCAGGCGATGTGGACGTTTTGCTACTCGACAAAACAGGCACGATCACCCTTGGCAATAGACAGGCAGCCGAGTTCATTCCTGCTCCTGGTGTCGACGAACAGGAATTTGCCGAAAAAGCCCAACTTTCGAGTTTGGCGGACGAAACCCCAGAAGGAAGAAGTATTGTTGTGCTTGCAAAGGAGAAATATGGAATCCGTGGTCGAGAGGTCCAGGGCGAAGAATTTGTCCCTTTTACTGCACAGACGAGAATGTCGGGTGTAAACCTAGAGGGTACACAACTCCGAAAGGGCGCCCAGGATGCGATCCGGAAGTGGGTCGAAAGTGAAGGAGGTTCCTTTCCTGCACAGGTCCAAGCAAAAATCGAAGAAATTTCGAAAAGCGGTGGAACACCTTTGACTGTTGCCGAAAATGGCCGGGTTCTTGGCGTGATCTACCTAAAAGACATTGTGAAAGGGGGGATCAAAGAGCGGTTCGCCGAGCTAAGGCAAATGGGGATCCGGACAGTCATGATTACGGGCGACAATCCCATGACTGCGGCGGCAATCGCCGCCGAGTCGGGAGTCGATGACTTCCTCGCTGAGGCCACTCCGGAAGCCAAGCTAAAACTTATTCGAGAATACCAAGAAGGAGGTCGATTGGTAGCGATGACCGGCGATGGAACCAACGACGCCCCAGCGCTTGCCCAAGCGGACGTTGCCGTTGCAATGAATTCAGGAACTCAAGCGGCAAAGGAAGCTGGCAACATGGTTGACCTTGATAGTAATCCTACGAAGCTGATCGAGATAGTCGAGACGGGCAAGCAGTTACTCATGACTCGTGGAGCACTCACTACATTCAGCATTGCCAACGATGTGGCCAAATACTTCGCCATCATCCCGGCAGCGTTCGCGGCGACATATCCGCAACTGAAAGTCTTGAATGTGATGGGATTACGATCACCTGAAAGCGCGATCCTGAGTGCCGTCATTTTCAACGCGCTCGTCATCATCTTCTTGGTGCCACTTGCGCTCAAAGGTGTTAAGTATCGCCCTCAAGGTGCCGACCAGGTGCTTAAGCGAAACTTGCTCATGTACGGTCTTGGTGGACTCATCGTCCCATTCATCGGGATCAAACTAATTGACCTCATTGTTGGGGTGTTCTTCAAATGAAAGATACAATCATTGCTATTCGGCTCTTCCTTGCCTTCACCATCGTAACTGGTGCGTTCTACCCACTTGTAGTAACGGGCATCGCTCAAACCATGTTTAGATCCCAGGCAAATGGGTCGATGATCACGAGGAACGGAGTTGTCGTTGGCTCGAAACTCATAGGTCAACAGTTCGACGATCCGAAGTACCTGTGGGGTCGTCCTTCTGCGACTTCGCCCATCCCATATAACGCAGCGTCGTCGAGTGGAAGTAATTTAGGCCCTACAAATCCGGACTTACTGAAGGGAATTGAGGATCGGGTTAAGACTCTCAAAGACGCTGACCCGTCAAATACGTCATCCGTTCCGACCGATCTAGCAACGGCAAGTGGAAGCGGACTCGATCCTCACATTTCCGTCGCCGCTGCCGCATATCAATTGAATCGCATTGCAAAGGCACGGGGAATTCAAAAATCCAAGCTCCAACAACTCTTGGCTGAGGTAACAAGTAAGCGGACGTTTGGAGTCCTTGGAGAACCTGTCGTAAACGTTCTCGAATTTAACCTCGCCCTCGACAACGGTTTGAACCAAATCCAGTAGCCCCCGATGCCCGATAACCGTCCAAATCCCGACGAACTGCTTCAACTGCTTCCCGAAAGCGGTCGTGGACGCCTGAAAGTGTTTCTCGGCATGGCGGCCGGAGTCGGAAAAACCTACAGCATGCTCAGCGACGGCCAGGACGCCAAGCGCCGTGGTATCGATATTGTTGTTGGTTACCTAGAATTTCACGGGCGAAAAGAGACCGAATCCATTTCAACCGGGCTCGAAATCTTGCCAAAAAGAAATATCGAACACCGGGGCGTGACACTCAAAGAGTTCGATATTGATGCCGCTCTTGCCCGAAATCCCTCCGTAATCTTAGTCGACGAATTAGCTCACACCAACGCTCCCGATTCCCGTCATGCCAAGCGCTTCCAAGATATCGAAGAACTGCTTGATGCAGGAATAAACGTCTGGACGACCATGAACATCCAGCACATTGCGAGCCTGCGGGATGTCGTGGCCCAAATCACCGGGGTATTTGTCCAAGAAACCGTGCCCGACGCTTTCCTCGAACGAGCCGACGAAATTGAACTCGTAGACATTCCGCCCGAACAGCTCCAACAACGTCTCCATGATGGCAAAGTCTACGTAACTGACAAGATCGATCAAGCCCTTCAAGGTTTCTTCAAAAAAGGCAATCTCCTCGCCCTTCGAGAACTCGCGTTGCGCCATACCGCCGACCGAGTAGATCAAGACCTCCGTAAAGTGCGCGGCACGGATAGCGAGTCTGAACCGTGGCACGCCACTGAGCGCATCCTTGTTTGCATCGCCCCAAACCGAATGGCTCAACGGGTTGTTCGCGCCGCCCGTCGACTAGCAAACAGTCTGCACGCGGAACTAATTGCCGTAACGGTTTCGTCCTCTCGCCAATTTAGAGTTGGACCCCAAGCTCAATCCGAAATGGATGCCGCCATGCGACTCGCCGAAGAACTGGGATCAAGGACCGTAACCCTTGCTGGTGACGATATCGTAGCCGAACTCGTGGGATTTGCAAGGAGTGAGAACGCCACCACCATCGTGATGGGAAAACCGGTTCGCCAACGGTGGAAGGAGATCGTCTTCGGATCGGTCGTCGATCACACCGTACGACATAGCGGCAATATCGACATCCTCATCATTACCGGCGACGAAGATTCAGGAACCCCGCTTCGAAAAATGAAGCGCGACACGAAATGGACGTGGAGAGGCATCTTCGAAGCAATGGTGGTTGTGTCCGTCGCAACCGCACTCGGACACCTCATTGGCAACGAGGTACGCCACGCGAACATCATCATGCTGTACCTTCTTGGCGTCGCCGGAATCTCCGTTCGCCATGGGCGTCAAGAATCCCTCCTTAGCGCGGTACTATCGGTTGCAGCATTCAATTACTTCTTTGTTCCTCCGATCCATACTTTTGCCGTAAGCGATGTTCAAAACGTCCTCACATTTGCCGTCATGCTTGCAGTGGCCATCCTGATCAGTTCGCTCACGGTAAAGCTGAAGGAACAATCACAAGCCGCTTCTGACCGAGAACGAAACACCGCAACCCTCTATCAACTCAGCAGTAAATTGGCCGGAACTCGAAGTAAAACTGAAATGGCTAGCTTTGCTTCCAAAAAGATTCGTGCTTTGATTGGGGTTGATTCCAGCGTGTTTCGCATGACCAGCAAAGGTGAATTTCAAGTTCTTGCCCCTTCAGACAATGGCTTCGAATCAATTGAAAAAGAGCAAGCTGTGGCACGATGGGTCATCGATCATGGAAAGTCTGCCGGTTCCAGCACCGATACCCTGGGAGGTGCCGAAGGATTCTATGTTCCTCTGCTCGGTTCCCAAGG
>JAYVXG010000191.1:0-2117 GCA_043785475.1 Armatimonadota bacterium | reverse complement strand
CTTGTTAGATAGGCTCAAGGCAACCTGCCTGGTTGTTGGTCACGATTTTGCGATGGGCAACGGGCGTGAAGGAAATACCGACTGGCTACTCCAGCATTTGGAAACGATCATCGTTCCGCCATTCGAGATGGGTGGTCAACGAGTTAGCTCCAGCGCCATTCGAGAAGCAATCTGCTCGGGCGACCTCGAAACTGCCAACGCCCAGTTGGGCCGAGGATTCGAAGTCCAAGGGTTTGTCGATCATGGCCAAAAATTGGGTCGAGAACTCGGTTTCCCGACCGCCAATATCGCCCGAAGCTTCGATCAAGTCATGCCGCGCGACGGAGTCTACGCATCATGGTTCTTTGTCGATGGCGTTAAGTTCCAATGCGCCCTTGCCATCGGGACGAGACCAGCCGTGGGCGGAACGGAGCGCACCATCGAGGCCCACCTGCTCGACTATCCCGGAGATTCCCTGTACGGTCAACATGTCCGACTTAGACTCGAAAAATACATCCGTCCCGAAGCCAATTATCCATCTCTCGAAGAGCTAAAGCAACAAATGGCCCAAGATGTTATAACAGTTCGCGCAACATTAGCGTAACCTACATCACCATGACGTCAGGAAAGAAAATACTCACCTTCACCGGATGCATTGTCGCCCTGCTCATCGTCGGCAAGGTCGGGCTCGGCTTCATCAACCAACCAGATGACAAAACCCTCATTACCGAAGCGCTCAAAGAAGCTCAAAAGGCTAGTCGAGAAGGAAGACCGGGCGGAGTCCTCGATTTTCTAAGCCTTGACGTTTCCATCAACGGTGACAAAATTCCGGGAAGCAGGCGTGAAATCGCCGACAAAATCAAGGATATGAAACCAGACATCGAGTTCACAAAAATCGAGCCAATCATCACCGGCGGGAACGCAAGACTCGAGTCTCCTGCCAACGTGAAGATATCTATTGGACCAATTTCAAGGGATATCCCAATCTCCAGTGCGGTGATAACTCTCAAAAAACAAGATGATCGAGACTGGCTCATCATCCCCCGAAAATCGTGGAAAATTGCAGATATTCGAGTATCCGCCGAAGATTTGGCGAATTTTTCGACGGGCTTTTAAAATTTTGTTGAAACCAAATGTTCGAATTGGCTGTTGACCATTTTTGGGTGTAAAGCCCTCGCAGATTATACGAATTCAAGAGCCGTATCTTTTGCGATAGACAGGAGGAAACATGAAAAAAACTACAATGATTCTCGTCGTTAGTGCCATTTTTGGTGCTCTATTGGTTGGTTGCAGCCCTGCAGCCGAAGGCAACAACACTCCGGACGCCGCCGCGCCGAGCAAGACCGGGAAGGCTCCGACATCTACCGGAACTGCAACGGCAGATGCACCGGTTAATGCACCGGCCACCAAATAAGCCTTGCACCGTAAGTAATTACATTTCAAGCAAAAAACAGCAAATCGTCTTCCATCTGGGAGACGATTTTGTTGTTATAGCGGTAGATTGATTCACCAATCCCATGCTTGACCCACGCATCACTAAACTCGCTGAACTGCTTTGCAGTCACTCGTGCAACCTATCAGCGGCCGACAGCGTGCTCATTCACGCCTTCGATATTCCCGACGAAGCAGTCGCAGAAATCGTGAGATGCGCCCAGGCAAAAGGAGCCAAGGTTGCAGTCCGCCTCGAAAGCAACCTCGTCAAGCGCCAGCTGATGCACGGCCTCACCGCTGAAACCGCTAAACTAATCGCGAAAGTCGAAAAGTACGAAATGGAGCAAATGACTGCTTACATCGCGCTCCGAGGCACCGATAATTACGCTGAACTGTCCGAAGTCCCGGGTGAATTAATGAGCCTCTGGTCGAAAGAATATACAACTCCGGTTGTTTTTGGCATCCGAGTTCCTAAGACCAAGTGGGTGGCCCTGCGTTGGCCAACCTCTGGCATGGCTCAGCAGGCAAACATGAGCACGCCTGCATTCGAAAAGTTTTACTTTGACGTTTGCACGATGGACTATGCCCGCATGGCAAAAGCTAGCCAGCCACTCGAAGATCTGATGGCTCGCACCGATCGAGTGAGGCTCGTTGGTCCCGGGACCGACTGCACGATGAGCATCAAGGGCGTTGGCGCAGTCGCATGC
>JAYVXG010000190.1:0-2129 GCA_043785475.1 Armatimonadota bacterium | reverse complement strand
GGCGAGGCAACCATCCGCACCCTCACGGACGGCGACATTACCGACGTCCAAGCGGCTAGACAGTCTAAAAATCAGAAGGTAACCGTGGCTGAATTGAGCGACACGCTGTTGGCGTTGCTGGCTGAGTAATTAGTTAGACTGACCGATCAGTACCTTTAGTTCTGAATACCACCGCTGAGCAGTCTCAGTCGGCAAGTTGATCTCCCGTTCAGGGTCGGTGACGTCATCGAGATATAGCCGAAGAACCATGTTCTCTGGTGGAGCACCCTTCTTGAACAATTTCTTGAGATCGCCCTCGACAATCCGGGACTCCCCGTTTTCAAGTGTCATGCCCTTGATCGAGGACAGAGAGACGCAATCAATGCCCGGATACATTGCAAGGCGGTCATACAGAAAGAGATGTGCATTCGCGACCGGCAACTGATCAAAGGCTAGATGCGTCTTCTGGCCACCAGCAAGTGTGAATCGAACCGACATCATCAGCGGAAGCACAGAAGATGAGTCTGCTGCCAGAAACCGGGATATGACTAACGCGATGATCGGCGCCATCAACAAGAGTTCAATGAAGATTCTTGTCGATGGCGCGGTTGCATAGATACCCACAAATTGGACGAGCACCGCGAAACTGCCACCGATAAAAAGGAGTAACTTAGACTTTATGGCAGTTTGCCATTTGTTAGCCTGTGACCCTATATCCGGCGTCTCCAATAAGGTCCCGTTCTTCATTTCTTTGATGACCTCAACCCATTTGAGCATTTGGGATTTCCGATTGAAGAAGATCACCATGCTGTTCATGGGGGTGGAACGGCAGGGAATGAATATCCAAAACCGCTTGCGTAATACGGCCACTGCGATTCTCGGAAACGAAAACTCGGGATCGTCGATGAATTTTGTGAATATTCCGTCCGAATTCCCCCAGGCAAAATTCTCAATCTCCTCCATGCTCATCTTAAGGAAGTCTTTTGGTGGGCTGGATGTTGCGATCCAGTTCTTTCCACACGCGACCCAACCGAAGAGACTAGGTGAAATATGAACCACACCATCACCGAAATCTGAGATCAATGTGCGCTGGGCTCCAAGACACTTTTTGTAGCCATGCCAGAGGAAATTTGCAAAGGTCAGCAGTACCGTGGTGCCACTAAGAATGACAACGGAAATGACGAGCATGGAGGCATTCTTGTCGAAACTAATCCGATAGATTGAATATGAGTGGAGGGCATAAGAGCCCACAAGGACGAGAAATAATGCCACCACGTTCTCGACGAAAGGGACCCGAGCGATTCGCTTCTTTCCTCCCGGTCGCTCAAGTCTTATTCTTTGCATTCGCTTCACATATCATACGGTGTTACGGTCATTTGGAAGGCAAATAAACCTGAATCAAGTAATCAAATCATCTTCGCGCCACCTTCAAACCCTCAACAGCGAATGGATTGGAATGACTGGGCAAACGGCTTGACCACCGTCGTCAGAAACTTGCGCAGTTGAGGGAGCGTGTCGAGCATACATTCTCCAAAGTTGCGCCAAACGCCGGTTTCGTGCCAAAATAGAGGTTCCGATGAACGGCTACCTCCGACATCATCATACTTGCCATCACCACGCTTAATCCAAGCGCCGTGATGTTGCTACCCGTTCATAAACCTTCCGTGCCAGTGTCGGCACCTCTTTTCCTCTCTATCTACAAAGTTTTATATGTCATCCCAAGTCAAACTTGCCCTTCCCACTGGAAGAATTCAACAAAACGTTTTTAAACTGCTCAACGATGCTGGCATCGATATCCAGGGCGGGCCCAGATCCTATCGACCGAAGCTCTCGCTCGTCGGATTTGAAGCAAAGATTCTGAAGACCCAGAACATCGTCGAGATGTTGGCGCTGGGTCGCCGGGATGTAGGCTTTGCGGGTGCTGATTGGGTACGCGAGAAGGGAGCCGATGTGGTCGAGCTGCTCGATACTGAGCTCGATCAAGTCTCGATTGTCTTGGCGGCTCCGGCTGGCTTCCCGACGGCTTCGTCGTATCAAGGTCGGCAACTCATTGTCGCTACTGAATATGTGAACATCGCGACCGAATGGGTTAAAACGAAGGGATGGGACGCCAAGGTCATTCGGTCTTACGGGACGACCGAGGTTTTTCC
>JAYVXG010000189.1:0-2133 GCA_043785475.1 Armatimonadota bacterium | reverse complement strand
GTAGAGGGGAAAAGTCACCGAAAACTTTGATTTTCAGTCCGGAAATGCTGGCCGCCCAGTCCGTACCTCACAATTCCTTTGAATGTCGCGGAGCCAGTCTCGAGATGGCGATTGTTTCAATGCCAAATAGTCGACGTTGGGAATTCGGATAGTGAGAATTCCCTGCGTCATTAAGTACTCGTCCCGAACTTTGTCACGTTCAAGATCATGGAGATCATTATCCATCTCAACACATAGCTTCGCCTCAGGGCAATAGAAATCCAGGGTATATACCCCAATCGGAAATTGTCGTCGAAATCGAAATCCCAGTTGATCCTTTCTTATTGCCAGCCAGATCCATTTTTCAGCTACCGATGGATTTTTTCGAAATCTTCGAGCACGATCTCTGGCCCCTTCAGTCTTGTTTCGCATTCCTGACTTGTACCCCAAGTACAAAAGCGCCGTGCAAGAACCCCTCCATCCCCTACCCCTTGCCTCCCAAAGGGAGGAAGGGAAAGACCCCCTACTTCGCTTGAGCCAGCTCAAGCAGTTCTCGATTCGGCTTAAAAACTACATCTTCCTTGATTGTTTCAAGAATGTCGACCGGAACATTAGTTCTGCCGTCGAGCAACGCCCCGATGACGTTCTCGACCATGACCTCGGGCGTCGAAGCGCCAGAAGAAATCCCGACCGTCTTGTAATCCGTCCGCCACTCCGGACGAACCTCATCGATTCTACTTAGCAAGTAAGACTCGGTCCCATATTGCTCAGCCACCTCGCGCAACCGATTCGAGTTAGAAGAAGTCGTCGAACCCACCACCAACACCAAATCCGACTCCTTCGCCAATTGCCGAATCGCCATTTGGCGGTTGGTGGTCGCGTAACAAATATCCCCCTTCGCGGGCTTCTGAATCTGGGGAAATCGGCGTTCGAGAACCTCCATCGTCGCCATCACTTCGTCTACCGACAAGGTCGTTTGCGACAAAACCGCAAGTCGGTCGTAATGCGGAATATCTAACTCTTCGGCGTCCGAAGGAGTCTCGACCAGCACCATTCGGTCCGGCGCCTCGCCCATCGTGCCTTCGGCCTCGACGTGACCGCGGTGACCAATATAAATCATGAAAAAGTCCTTCGCGGCGTAGTGCCTGGCCTCGTTGTGGACCTTAGTCACCAACGGACATGTGGCGTCGACCATTTTCAAGTTTCGTTCTCGTGAGACTCGGCGGACTTCAGGCGAGACTCCGTGAGCGCTGAAAACTACAGTCGAACCAATCGGAATGTCCTCGATGGCTTCGACAAAAATCACGCCTTGGCTCTCAAAATTCTTGACGACCCATTCATTGTGAACGATGGCGTGGCGGACGTAGAGCGGGGCACCGTACACCTTAAGAGCGAGGTCGACGATCTCGATTGCGTACGCGACTCCGGCGCAAAATCCGCGAGGGGCAGCAAGGAGAATTCGATCCACGGATATAGTTTACAAGAGTTTGGAGCTGGGAGTTTGGAGTCGGGAGTGGGATATGCTGGGGATTCGGGGAGTATTCAGTCCAAGATGCAAAAAAAGAAGTCACCGAGATGGATGTGGGTCCTGATCTTTGGAGTCATCGTCGCTCTGGTCGCAGCTAAGCCAGCTGGAAAGCTCATCAGTGAAGCGCGGCACACTTTTCGAACCGAGCGATATCTGATGGTTGAGAATGGGAACCTAGTCTTTACCAAGCAAACATGGGGATTGACCCCGGAGCGAAGCATGGTGAAGAAGCTCAAAAGCCCAACGCTAACCGCAAGATCAACTGGATCGCAAATCGAGATATTCAAAGATGGCAAGTCCTTCCGCCACACCTCGCCAGCCGACAGTATCATCGTTTCTTCGAAAAACCAAGCCGTATTCTTTACTCAATACGAAAACCTTCCGCTAACCAAATCTGGACCACAAAGTGTCTACGCACGGCTCTACGTGTGGACCGAGAAAGGAGGGTTTGAAACCCTAAATCCGCAATTCGTAGGCACCTCATCTCCTCGTCTATCTGCTGACGAAAAGGTTGTCCTCGAGCAGAACTACGGTGCTCCCGGCCATGAAGGCATGGAAGTTTATGACATCAAAACAAAACTCACGACGCCAATCAAAAACGAGGAGTTCTATAACGCTGCAATCGT
>JAYVXG010000188.1:0-7168 GCA_043785475.1 Armatimonadota bacterium | reverse complement strand
GTTTTTGCGGAGACGAACAAGAGTTTTGACATCTGTGCTTTTCAAGATGGGCAAGTACATTACGAGGAGTTGCCGAAGTTCATCGAGGGAATTGCCCAGCTCGGCAAGAAGTACGACATCACGATTTGGTCGAACCTGGAGACGTTCGACCGAGATATGCCGATCAAGTTTCCACCCGCCGACTGGCGTTACCTCCGATTCAAACTCGAGACTGCCGCCCAAATCGCGGAGAAGATCATCACGTTTGAGTTCGCTCACTTTATGTCGCCGTTTAGTTGCTACCAGTCAGCGCATAACCTGTTCGAGCGGTACCTGGGCTACGAGAATGCCCAGTGGGACAAAGGATTCAAAGAAGAAACCCTCGCGTGGATTAAGGCGCAGCGAGAGTAGTTTTCTCTTTCGGCAAACTCGCGAAGTGGCTTATAATGCGACTATGAAGGCCAAAACTTCCATTTTCGCAGCATTTGTCGTCGGCGCGGCCCTTGCCTCCCTCCCCTATACGCTTTCGACCGGAAAGACGGTCGCTCAAGGAGCTGGTCCAAGCCAAGGACAAGGTTTTCCGCCTCGGCAAGGCGGACAGGGACTTACTCGTCAAGGAGATCCTCAAGGGTTCGGTAATCAGGGTCAGCAAGGCCAATTTAGACAGGGTGGTCAGATGCCAATGGGCGGGCCAATGGTTAACAGCATGGTCACATCTGGCAATTACCTCTTTGCGTCCGCTGGCGATACGATCTACAAGATTAACATCGACACAATGCAAATTCTAGGTCAGACAAAGCTCCCTCAGCCAAGACCCCAACTACGTGGTAACGGACGACCAGGTCAACAGCCAGGTGGTACCGGATCTCCTCCCCCAAGCAAGTAGTTAGTACTAAATTCGCTAACGAACAATACGCTCGATCGTCGCTTCCATGATCGGCAAAGTTTGCGCCGAAACTGAAAACACGATGGCTTCGCGCAGTACTCGGTTTGAGGGGTGGTCGGCGGTGTTCGCGGCTCCGCTGCTACTGGTGACGGCAGCTTGGGCGCAGCGCATCATGAGAGTTATGGCCCATGCGCGCTTCTTGAGGCGGTCGGGGGCGGTGGCCTCGTCGAAGTCGCGTTGGGAGTCGATGAGTGCTTGACGGCAATCTTCGACTTCCATTTCGAGATCGTTGGCGGCTTTGGTCAAGAATGCCAAGCCCCGCTTTTGACCGTTGTCCCGGACAATGTCGATTCCTGCCATCGCGCAACCGATCGAGAAGTGCCCCTGGAGCGTGATGTTAAAGGCGTCATTGGCTTTGATCCAGTCCTTGTCTTGGATGAAGGCAACTTTGGCGTTGGGCAAAAAGTAGGCGTCGAGTTGGGCGGTGACCGTGTGGGCGGCTTCCATCACGGCGAGTTTCATTGGCTTGCTGAGGGTTTGCCCTTTGACGTTTTTGAGGGGAATAAGGCCGAAAAGCGCTTGACCGTTCGGGAGCGTCGCCCCAATCATGTACTCGTTGAAGTAGCCCTTGCCGGTGATCCAAGGGACGAAGCCTTCGATGCGGAATCCACCGTCGACGAGGGCCGCGCGGCAGATCGGATTTCCTGCCCTTCTGAGTTGGGAAAAACCGAGCCCGACGGTTTTGGTGTCGTGCATATGGGGCAAGTAAGCCTTTTTGAGGGCGTCGCTCCCTTGCTTGGAGATGAGGCTGACGGCTGACTGATGCTGGGTTTGGAGGAATGCGAGCGCGCCGGAATGACGAGCGATCTCTTCTTGGAATCGGCGGAAGTCGGCTTCGCTGAGGGCGGGGCCGCCGAATTCGTCACTCCGCTTGAGGGCAAGGAGTCCGCGCTGCTTGAGACCTTCAAATGCAGCGAACATCGCTTTGGGGTCGTGGTCGATGGCGTAGGCGTTGGGCCGGATTTCGTCTTCGAAGTATTTCAGGGCTGCTTGGAGCATGGTTACCCTTCGAGCTTGGTGAAGTCGCCGATTCTTAGAATCCACTCAGCACAGTAGTTTGCCAGCGTCAAACGCTGGAAGCGTTTTGTTGAGTCCTCATCCATGATCATGTTGTTATCAAAAAATGCATTGATTGGTGCAACCCAAGACTTCATGTGCCCGACTGGGGTTTGAACAAGAAGTCCTGAGTGAAATGCATCATAAAGGGCTGCGGCTTCACTTGCTGCTACCAGTTCTAAGTTTAAATCCTTATTGGAGCCGATACTTTCCCCCTTTTTCTTGGCTGCGGCAACAATGTTGATTGGACGGATTGCTGTTTGTACAAAGAGTGGATCGGCCTTCAGTTCTTGAACAATTTCTAGATTGGTCTTGACCATCGTTGGATAAGTTATCCATTGTGGGTTTACCGTCAATACAGCCTGAAGCACATCGTGGCTAAACTCTCCATACAGAGATTCATATCGCCCTTTGAATATCGTATGCAGTGCTGCCGTAGCTTTAGCTTCGTCAAGCTCGACACCCTGATCCGCATAAATCTGAACGATTCTCCGTACATAATAGTCGAACGATAAAGTGGCTGCTGGCCAATTTTCTGCGACGCTGATCAGGACCGTCACTGACTTTCGGAGTCCAAATGGATCGGACGAACCGGTCGGCTCGATTCCTAAACCAAGATAGCCCACAAGCTTGTCCATATGGTCCGCGATGATGAGGCACCCGGAAACGAATTCTTCTTCTATCTTGAACTCCCCAGAGGGCGTTTTATATTGCTCTTGTAACGCTTTCGAAACGGCTTCGGGCATTCCCTCGGCTTTTGCGTATTCGGCTCCAATAATTCCTTGGAGGGAACTCAGCTCGCTGACGAGACCGGTGGCGAGATCGGCCTTGGCGTAGAGTCCGGCGAGCCTTGCCCATTCAGTCCCTTCAGTAGATAGATCAATGTCCCCGGCGATTAGTTCACAGAGCTTGGACAACCGATCTGCTCGCTGCCTCACCGTTCCCAGCTGGGCCTGAAAGACCATGTCATTGGTTTTCTCGAGGAAGTCGTCGAGCGTGTGCTTCTGGTCTTGCTCGTAGAAAAACCTTGCATCGTTGAAGCGCGCGCCGAGCACCCATTCGCACCCACGAGCGACGGTCAAGTCCTCACCCGAGTTGCGGATGAACACGAACGAATTCGTTAGCTTGCCTTCCGAATCCCGTACCGGAAACATACGCTCGTGCTTCGCCATCGCGGTGACCAGAACTGGCTCTGGAAGCTCCAGATAAGACTCGGGAAAAGTGCCCGAAATAGCCGTCGGCCATTCGCAAAGAAAGGTGTTCTCGTCGAGGAGTTCATCGGAGATCTCCGGGGCGCCTTTCGCAACCGCAATTGTCTGCTTCAGGATTTTCTCCTTCCGCATTTCCATTACTGGCTCGACAAACGCATTTCGAAGCTTCACGGTCAGTTCATCAAGGTTCTTGGCCTCGAACGGGTATGGAGCGTAAAATCGGTGACCTTGACTAAGCAACGCCGACGGAACATCCTCTACCGAAAACGGAACCAAAGTCTCATTGAACGACGCCAAAATCCAGCGAATCGGACGGGCAAACCTCGCCTTCGATGATCCCCATCGCATCGATTTCTCGAAATTAAGCCCGAGGATAATTCCCGGCAGAATCGAACTTAAAACGTCAACCGTATCTTGGCCAGGAACCTGCTTGGTGACCCAAACGTACTGTTCGTCTTTACGCAAGTCGCTGACGGAAATCCCTTGTGATTTACAGAAGCCGAGAAGGGCTCCGGTTGGGTTTCCGTCCGCGCCGTAAGCTGCCGAAATTGACGGTCCCCGCTGTTCCTTGACCGAATCTTCTTGTCGAGCCTTAAGGTCAGGAAACGAAACGATCAGTCGCCGCGGAGTTCCCATCGAAACGGGCTCCGAATTCTTGATTCCAAGAGCGTCTAGCTCTTTTGCGAGCGACGCCGCCAAGTCGGTATACGCCTTTTCAATAAAAGACGCGGGTAATTCTTCACATCCGACTTCGAGCAAAAACTCAGGCATGGCGAAGCTAACAGAATACCTGGATGGCAAGGGTGGCACTGTTACACGAAGGGAGGAACGAGCGAAGTTTATCAGTGTTAACGCTGTTCGAAGGAACACGGATAAGCTCTGGTCGTCACCTTCCCTCGCGGCATCCGTTGTCCCCCTATGTATGGTAATAAGCCAACTGGCAGGCACCGTACAACCCTGCTTCTTCGCCGTACGGCGTTGAAATGCACCCGGTATCTTCCAGCAAAGGACGCAACCAAACGGATAAGCCAACTGAACCACAAACAACGATTTCGTCGGGAAAGTAGCTCTTTCGCAGGTAGTCCACCGCAAATCGAAATGCCTCTATAGCCTCCGAGATTTGGGCCGATGATGGATTCTCGGATAGTGCATCTCCACCAAGAACATCCTCAATCGTCTTGCCATTCGCCAAGTACAAATCATTAATCCGCAGATACTCACCTTTCGCGCCGCAGAAAATCTTGCCTTCGGCGACAAATCCGGCACCGACACCGGTTCCAAGCGCCAACGTCGCAACCCGCTTCCCCGCCAACGAAGTATGGCAGGCGTGCCCCCATGCGGTCGCAAGTCCGTCATTGAGTGCAATCGTCGGAACCCCAAAGGTCTCGGAGTTCAAAACCGTTCCAACGTGCGAAGGAATAATCTCTTTCGCTTCCCAAACTTCGCCGGTCCGCAGGTCAACTGTTCCGCCGGTGCCGATGCCAACCCGATCCACTTTGCACGATTTGATCTGTTCCCGAATCCAATCAATCCGACCTTGCTGATCGGCAGGACGAGCGATCTTCCGCACATCCTTCAATTCCCCGCGATCAAATAATCCAAATCTCAGCCAAGTGCCACCAAGGTCAACCGCGCCAACTTTGTCATACGCTCGGCAAGGCGGAGTCAAGGCGCGAGTCTGCTTAACGGGATCGTTCAAAGCACCGCCAATAACGACGCCTTTCGCTCCAATTCGCATGGCTGCCTCAACTTGCCACCGCTGAGTAAATCGACCCTCGGCGATAACCGGCCGACCCGTCGCCACTGCGTAGCGGATGAGTTCAAAGTCCGGACCATCCGTCATCGGGCGGTTTTTGGTGTAGCCCGCCAGGGTGGTGCTGATTATGTTTGCATCGCATTTCACAGCATGGTCAACCGCGGCTTCCGAGTCGCAATCGGCCATCGCAAGCCGTCCGTTGAACTGAATAAATCCCACGAGGTCGTTAAAAGTCGAACTATCGGGTCTCCTGTCGGGGCTCGCATCGAGGGCAATGATCTCACATTCGAGTGCGACAAGCCGCTTTACGTCGTGTTTGGTCGGTGTGATGTAGATATCCGAGTTCGGATGAGCTTTTTTGATGAGCCCGATGATCGGTACCGTCAGCTTATCTTTGATGAATCGAATATTCTCCGCGCCTTGCAAGCGAATGACCTCGACACCCTGGTCGATGGATGCTTGCGCCAATTGCATGAGCGTCTCGGGATAGTCGACCGCCGAGCGCTCGGATGCCTGCACCGAGGCAATCACTGGGCAATCCTGGAGCATGGCGAGCAAGTTAGAAAGCATGTGGTTATAGTATGAACGAGGTGAGGAAGGTGACCTACCTACCTCACCTCTTCCCAATCTTGCTTCGCTGCGCGGGAAGGTCCTCTCCTAAAAGGAGAGGAAAAGCTTGATGCGCCATCGCCCTTGCCCTCGCCCTGCAACCAGGTACCCTGATGCTGTGAGTCTTGTTCGCGTTATTGCGCTAGGTGGAGTTGGAGAGATTGGAAAGAACTGTAGCATTGTCGAGCAAGGAGACGACATCGTCGTTATCGACTGCGGGCTTACGTTCCCTAACGAAGAGATGCTTGGCGTCGATATCGTCGTTCCCGATTTTACGTATTTGATCGAAAATAAGGAAAAAGTCAGAGGAGTGTTCCTGACCCACGCCCACGAAGACCACGTCGGCGGCCTCCCCCATTTGCTTCGCGATGTGAACGTTCCGGTCTATCTCACCGAGTTCACGCACGCCCTCATCAAGCACAAGATGGAAGAGCGGTTGCCGTCGAAAAAAATTGATTACCGAATCGTTCCGGCGGGCGAAATTGTCCAGGTTGGCTCTTTTGGCGTCGAATTTATTCGCGTCACGCACTCAATTCCCGAAAACTGTTCGGTTGCGGTCAACACGGAGCATGGCTACGTTTTGTTCACCGGCGACTTCAAACTTGACTTCAATCCGATGGACGGCAAATTGTCGGACCTCAAAAGGTTTGGAGAAATTGGTGAGGAAGGCGTCGTGCTTCTCCTTTCGGATTCTACAAATGTTGAACGACCAGGGTGGGGGCCGAGCGAGCGAACGGTCGCTGAGGGGCTGAAGAAGGTCTTTATTGACGCCAATGGTCGGGTTCTCCTCACTACTTTTGCGTCAAACATCCACCGAATGCAGCAGGTCTATAACGTCGCCAAAGAAACGGGTCGAAAAGTCGCAGTGGTCGGGCGGTCAATGGAACGAAACATTGATATTTGCCAAAGTCTTGGATACTTAACGATTCCAAATGGTGTGAGTATCAGTCTCGACGAAGCAAAAACATTGCCTCCCAAGCAGGTCGCAATTCTCACGACTGGCTCACAAGGGGAAACCCTCAGTGCCCTCGTTCAAATGAGCAAATCAGAGTACGGCCGATTGCAAATACAAGAAGGCGACACGCTCATTTATTCGGCAAGGCCCATTCCTGGCAATGAAGGACCGATTTGGCGAACCATCAACCGACTTTTTCTCCTGGGCTGCAAAGTCATTTACGACGCGCCGTTCCCGATTCACGTCAGCGGACACGCATATCAGGAAGAGTTGAAGATGATGATCAACTTGACCAAGCCGTTTTACATCGCTCCAGTCCACGGCGAGCCGCGGCACCAATACTTGTACAACCAGATTGCAATAGAAATGGGGTACCCAGTACATCGCGTCTTTACGCTTGAGGCCGGCGTACCGCTCCAAATGGACGACAAAAATGCCGGCTTTGGCAAGCCGGTCCATACCGGACAGATTTTAATCGATAACAGCGGAACTCCTGGCCTTACTGAAGAAATCTTGCGAGACCGCTACAATGTTGCCAACGATGGCGTGTTGTTTATTTCCATGGCGATCGATACGCTGAATGGTGAGATCGTCGGCGATCCTTCGCTCATTTCAAAAGGCTTCCATGGACCAAAGGGTTTGCTGGAAGAAGCTCA
>JAYVXG010000187.1:0-7172 GCA_043785475.1 Armatimonadota bacterium | reverse complement strand
GCTCGCATCTCGTCTGACTCTCTACAAGGGAATTCATATCGCGATTCGAGCTGCTTCAGTCCTTGATCGAAGATCTCCAGAAACCGAATGGGAAATGTGGATCGCAGGTCATGGCGACGTGATCACCATGAAATACTTCACCGACCTCATCGTTGATCTTAATATTGGCCACCGAGTGAAGTTCATCGGCAAACATTCTCGAAGTTCAACTTTTGCATTCATGCAACGTGCAACTGCGATCATTACCCCGAGCGTATTCGATGAACCATTCGGAAATACAAATATCGAGGCTCTGGCGAGCGGCACCGTACTCATCGCAAGTCAATCAGGGGCCATCGAAGAGATAATCGACCACGGCAAATCAGGTCTGATTTACGATCGATTCAACATAGTCGAGCTCGTGTACCACATGAAACTGGTTCTCAGAAACAAAGCTCTGCGACAAACACTTCAAATCGAGGGGCAGAATCGTATCAGAGAAATGTTTACTCAGGACCAAATCATTCGACAGGTAGAAGAAAGATTGGCAGTAATTGCCAATCTTCATCTCGAAGTCGTAGTAAATGAAGGCGTCATGCTTTCTGTTCAGTAAACTAGCATCGTTCATGCGAATCTGCGTTTCCGCATTCATGGTGACGACCAAACCGGGCATGAAACTTGCCGGAGTAGGGCGACACATGCTCGCGGTGCTGAACCAGCTCACTATCACTGATTTGGGCCATTACTACGATGTCTTCCTGCGAGATGATGTAGAAATGCCAGAGTCGTGGCTTCAATGTAAGTGGATAACCTGGCACCGGATTAAAATTAAGAACTCTTTCGAACGGGTCTCCTGGGAACACTTCCTGATTGGCCGGGAGGCCATGAGCCTTAAGGCCGATCTGCTCCTCTCATTATTCTTAGCCCTGCCAATCGGTTGCAAAATTCCAATGGTAGCCTTCGCCCACGATGCATTCCCTCGAACCCACCCCGATTGGTACCCTCCGCGAAAGCGTCTAATTCTCGACCAACTAACCGCGTTTGCTTGCAAGAAATCGAAAGCTGTTGTGACCGTCAGCGAATTCTCAAAAGTCGAGTTATCGAAAGCCTACAAGCTTTCTCCAGCCAAAATATTCGTGGCGCCTAACGGACTCGGAAACGACATCAGATTGCTCTCAGAGGAGGAGCTCAATGAAGTTGATGTGTCGAAATTCAGTACTGAAAACTTTATCTTATCGGTTGGAACCATCGAGCCGAGAAAGAACCTAGACGGACTCATCCGAGGGTTTGAAATCCTTAAGCAAGATGCTGGCACGAAGGACATAAAGCTACTCATTGCCGGAGCGAAAGGGTGGCTCGATTCTTCCGTCGGAAAAACATGGGAAGCTTCCCCGGTCAACAATGATATCGAGTTCCTTGGGTATGTCACGGACATTGAACTCAACGTTTTATTTCAACGAGCCAAGGTATTCGCTCTGACATCCTTCGTCGAAGGGTTTGGTATTCCGCCGCTCGAAGCGATGACGGTTGGAACCCCTGTCGTGGTCAGTAACACTAGCTCTCTGCCTGAAGTTTGTGGCGATTGCGCCTTCTATTGCGATCCCTTCTCACCACAGTCCATTGCCGATGCATTGAAGGAATCTCTTTCGGAGTTAGATATAGTGAAACGGCATATCGAAGGTGGATTGGCAAGATCTCGCGAATTTTCATGGAATGATTCAGTTAAGAAGCTTGAGATTGCGCTTCAATTTGCCGTAAATTAATAACGGTTTCATATCTTATGGCAAAAACTGCACTGATCACCGGGGTTACAGGACAAGACGGTTCGTATCTCGCCAAGTTACTTTTAGAAAAGGGTTATAACGTCATCGGGGCCGCGCGACGAAGCGCGTCAGTCAATCTCTGGAGATTAGATTTTCTCGGCATTCGCGACCAAATCAAAATGGTGCCGATGGAACTCCTTGAGTATTCGAACATTTGTAAAGTTGTTCAGGATCACAAACCCGACGAATTCTTCAACCTCGCGGCCCAAAGCTTTGTTGCCGCATCATTTGAAGTCCCGCTATACACCGCGGACGCAGACGCTATCGGCGTCGCGAGAATCCTAGAAGCAATCCGACAATACAGTCCAGAAACGCGATTCTATCAAGCCTCGACTTCCGAAATGTTCGGCAAGGTTCAAGAAGTGCCTCAAAAGGAATCAACCCCTTTCTATCCGCGTTCACCATACGGAGTTGCCAAGCTCTACGGCCACTGGATCACGGTCAACTATCGGGAGTCCTACAACTTGCACGCATCATGCGGAATCTTGTTCAACCACGAATCGCCGCTTCGCGGACTTGAATTTGTAACTCGAAAGATCACTGCCGGGCTCGCAAACGTCAAGCACGGACACCAATCCCACATCGAACTCGGCAACATGGATTCCAAACGGGACTGGGGCTTTGCCGGGGACTTTGTCGAAGGAATGTGGCGCATGTTGCAACAGCCCGAAGGAAGCGAGTACGTCTTAGCAACCAACGAGACTCACACCGTCCGTAGCTTTGTCGAAAACGCAGGGAAGGCCCTCGGAATGAATATCGAATGGACGGGAGAAGGCGTGAACGAATTCGGAACCGACACCAAGACCGGCAAGGTCGTGGTCAAGATTAACCCTCAGTTCTATCGTCCCGCCGAAGTAGATCTTCTCATTGGTGACCCTCACAAAGCCCAAACCGAACTGGGTTGGAAGCGACAAATGAGCTATGAAGGTCTGGTTGAAGCAATGGCGAAAGCCGACGACGACCGTGCCCGCGACGGATCAGTTAAGAACTAACCGTGCGCTCATAAATATCAAGAAGCCCGTTCATGTACTTTTCAGTCGTGAGCGGGCTTTGCCAATAATCTTGGTAGGCATTAATTCCATATCCTTTTGCCTTCGGGGCCGTCATTTGTAGAAGCGCCTTTGTCAGCGAGTCAACGTCGCCCGACCGAAAAGTGAGCCCGCTCCGGTCATGCTTCATATATTCGACCGAAGCGCACTTATCCGACACGATAACCGGTATTCCCCGAGAAACCGCCTCAATAACGCTCAGACCGGCAGTCTCGTACCAAAGAGAGGGCATTACTACCGCTCGACTTGCGCGAATATTATCTTCGACCGCCTCCGACGAGACCCAGCCAGTCAGCACTGCATCGGGGTTTGCGTTCCGAATCTTCTCCTCTTCCACTCCCGTGCCCATAAACTGACACTTCACTCCCGCCTTCTTCGCAGCTTGGGCAAACAGCAAACCGCCCTTTTCCGGCGATAGCCGCCCGACAAAAGAAAAAATGTCCGATTGTTCGCATTCCGCAATCGGTTCTTGCCTCTCGCTAACCGGGTTATACAGAACGGTTTGGCCCGTACCCGATGGAATGAACGGCGCCAGGATGTCCTTGCTAAACTCCGAAACATAGATGAAGTGATCAAACTTGTCGATCATTTTCGATAACTTGAGCTTCCAAGCGCGGCCCATTTGCATCATCTTCATTGGGACGCCACTGTGAGTGCACTGGCTCATATGGCAAGCCACCGACATCGGCTTGAGAGTGCAAATCTGCTGGTGAGGTGAGTTGAAGAAGGTCGTATTTGGGCAAGCCAGGCCAAAATCATGAAGCGTAAGTACAAGTTTAATTTTTGACTCAACCGCAGCTTCAACAACCGCCCCTGACAATACCCGGCGAAAGCCGTGAAAATGGATGACCGTTTCGGCGGGATTTAGCTGAGAACTCCGAAGCAAAGCCGCAAATTTTTCACCAGCCGAGCCGTTCCAAAAAAACCGGGACAATAGTTCGCGCTTGCTCTCGGTGTGATATGCATCCGAGAGGCCTAATGTCGAAGCCTCAACGCCAGCGGTAGCGAAACCAGGAAATAGCTCGCCCTCTCCCGCAAAATAGATGCTTCGATGGCCCCGCTTTGCAAGCTCAATGGCACTCGTGATCGCCACCTTCTCGGTGCCGCCAGTTAACCCGGCGCCATCACAAACGGTCACGACATTGCGAATCATCGGCTTCCGATCGTATGATATTCCCAACCGGAGCCTTCTACTTGGCGTCGGTTGTAAACTCGTCGACCGTCAAACAAAACCTTACCCTTAGCATGGGCGCCAAGACGCTCAAAATCAAGGTTTTTGAATTCATTCCACTCGGTAACCATGATCACCACATGCGCTCCGTCGCTCACATCGTAAGCGTTATCGCAGTAGGTAACTTCGGCGAAAAGTTCACGCAAATTTTCGGACGCGACCGGATCGTACGCCCGGACATTTCCACCTCGTTTCAAAATCTCTTCGATTATGATCAAGGACTTTGCATCTCGGATATCGTCCGTATTTGGTTTAAACGCCAATCCGAGCAGTCCCACAGTTTTCCCTTCAAACCCGTGTAAATGAGCCTCAATTCGGTTCATGAAATTGACCGTTTGCTCGTCATTAATCTGAATTACTTCCTTCAGGAGGTCAAAATCGTAGCCAAGGCCCTCAGCCGTCTTAACCATGCCCTGAACGTCTTTCGGGAAGCAAGAACCACCCCACCCAAGACCAGCATTGAGAAATTGCTTTCCGATTCGAGAGTCTGATCCGATGCCCTGAGCCACATCGACAATATTCGCGTCGCACATTTCGCACACCCGGCTCAGCGCGTTGATAAACGAAATTTTCATCGCCAGGAAACTGTTCGCCCCGTATTTGATCAATTCCGCCGAGTTGAGATCAGTCACAATAATCTGCGACTGGAGCGGGGCGTACAAATCCATCAGCTTGAGGGCGGCTTCTCGGCGCTTCGCACCAATGACAATTCGGTCGGGGCGCAGAGTATCCTGAATCGCCGAACCTTCGCGTAGAAACTCGGGATTGCTGACCACATCGTAAAGCTCGGCGGCAACGCCTTGCTCCCGAATAATAGATTCAACCATGTCGCCCGACCCCACCGGAACGGTCGATTTGTTGACCACAACCGTGTGCTTGGTAATGCTTTTCCCGATGTCACGTGCCACGGCCCGGACCGCGGTCAAATCTGGATGTCCGTCTTCTCCAGGAGGGGTTCCGACCGCAATGAAAACGACTTCGCTGCCTTGTACTGCGTCCTTTATCGAACCCGTCGCCGTAAAGTGTCCGCTTTTCAAAGTGCGCTTCAGAATTTCTTCCAGTCCCGGTTCATAAATGGGCGGCTTCCCCGCCAAAATTTTGTCGAGTTTTTGCTGATCTTTGTCAACGCAAATGACCTCATTTCCAAGATCCGCCAAAACCAATCCGGTCACCAATCCAACGTATCCTGTACCAATAACTGCAATTTTCATAAGTAAAAGTAAAACCCAATATATTATTACGGCTCAAATCTGAGTGTAACTCAGGATTTTGAATTCTTAATCCATCGAATAAGGCGAGTCAATTTCTTCGTGACGAATCTCGTCAACCGGTTCACCCCGATGTGGCCCTGCGTACAACTTGTCGGGGAAGTTGAGAACGTATGCATCGCTGGTCCCAATATTCTTGTATCCGTGTACAACGCCGGGAGGAACAATCACTGCCGTTGGACTCTCACAGCCCACCGAAATAATCGCCGACCAAGGTTCAAAGCCCGGTCTATTCTCCCAAAGTCGTAGCTCATAAGTCCCATCGACGAACGCAAACAAATCGGTCTGAGCAACATGCTCATGCGGACCACGTGAGACGCCAGGATGCGTGACGCTAATGTAACCCATGCCAGGCAGGAACCCTTCCGGAAGCTCATCCGACCGAAATAACTCAGTCAGATGCCCTCGCACATCCCCTCGGGATTGAAGGCTCTTAATCACGACACCGGCAGGCAAATTCATTCAAAGACTTTACCGCGTACGCTTTTCGACCACAATAGAAACGTGCGAGTAGTTTTAACGGGTGGCGCAGGATTTCTTGGCTCCCACCTTGCCGACAAAATATTGGCCGAAGGTCACGAAGTAGTCATCGTCGATAATTACGTTACTGGCTCACGAAAAAACGTCGCCCACCTCCACGACAATCCGAAAGCGCTGGTCTTAGAACAAGATTGTTCAGTAAGCCTTCAGATTGCCGGAGACGTTGATTTTGTCGCTCACTTCGCCTCCCCTGCATCCCCCGACGACTTTCAACGAATTCCGCTCGAAGTTCTGAGAGTCGGGTCCCATGGCACTGAGAATTGTCTCAACCTTTGCACCGTCAAAGGAGCAAAGTTCATTTTCGCCTCCACCAGCGAGGTTTACGGCGATCCCGCGTTCTCTCCCCAGCCGGAATCTTATTGGGGGAACGTTAATCCGATCGGCCCGCGATCCGTGTACGACGAAGCCAAACGGTTCGGTGAGGCAATCACGATGGCGTACCACCGCTTCCGTGGGGTCGATACTCGCATCATTCGATTCTTTAATACGTACGGACCGCGCATGCGCCTGGATGATGGTCGAGTCGTGCCCAACTTTGTTGCCCAAGCCCTTCGCGGTGAACCGCTTACGGTTTACGGCGATGGATCAAACACCCGCTCCTTCGGCTACTTTGCCGACGCGATTGATTGCGTCTACCGACTCATGCTGAGCGATGTCCACGACCCAGTAAACATCGGCTCTCAAGAAGAACGAACAATTCTGGAGTTCGCCGAAGCGGTTCTCAAAGCAACGGGTTCGACGTCCAAGGTCATTCACCTCAATGCCGCCGTCGATGACCCGAAACAACGCCGCCCCGATACGACAAGAGCAAAAGAACTCCTCGGTTGGAGCCCAACGACGTCCCTTGAGGACGGTCTCAAAGCGACGATCGAGTACTTTCGAACAATCGTTTAGGTATCAGCACTTGGCAAATTTGATTGAATCAGAAGTTGGCTGAAGTTGAATATTTTTGAAGGGAAAGTGTTTGAATTTACGAGCTTAACGATGAGACCCGCGATTTCAGTTGCATTTGAGACGCGTAGGCTAATTAGATTCCCTAACGTAATCTTGTGCTGAAACGCGTTAACTACCAACGCTCCAGCGGCAAATGCGGCGATCCCAATTAAAATCCCGACAGGATTCTTCACTAAGCTTGTTGTATTACAAACAGGCCAACACAATCGCACGACCCTGGTGATAACCTTCCGTCCAGATATCACTTTTGTTGATCCCTGGAATTCGGGAACCATCCTCGTTGACGGCGGGTCGCCAGCCCGAATGTTCTTGATCGATCATGTATCGT
>JAYVXG010000186.1:0-2142 GCA_043785475.1 Armatimonadota bacterium | reverse complement strand
TAGTGCCCGAGGATCGACAAAGACACGGGCTCTTTCCAAATCTCAGCATTGAATACAACACTTCGGCAAATATTCTTGGGGAGTTGTCAAAGGGTGGTTGGCTCAACATGAAATCTATTCGTAGCAAATCCCTTGAGGTGCTGGAAGTTTTCAAAACCGTTTTCAAAAACATTGGGCAGCCAGTTCGCCAACTCTCGGGTGGGAACCAGCAAAAGACGGTGATCGGACGGTGGCTCCTCGGTAACCCAACGTTCATCATCCTTGATGAACCCACTCGCGGCGTTGATGTCGGCGCTCGGCGTGAGGTCCACCAAGCCTTGCGAACCCAAGCGGATTCTGGAAAAGCAATCCTCGTCATTTCAAGCGACTTGCCCGAATTGCTGACCTTAACCGATCGAATCTACGTCATGAAGGGCGGAACGATTGTCGGCGAAATGGCGACCAAGGACGCCACCGAAGAAAGCGTGATGGCTCTCGCCTTTGGGGGTACCGAATGAAAATCAAGCGCGAAATCGGACTGATCGTCGTTCTGATCATCTTTAACGTCCTTTGCGCAGTAAAAGAGCCTAATTACATCTCGCCCCGAAACATCGACAGCATCCTGCTTTGGATGCCGTTGCTTCTGGTTGCGGCGATTGGGCAATTTCCGGTCATCGTTGCCCGCGGAATCGATATTTCTGTCGGATCAATCCTGGGGCTCAGTGCCATCACCACCGGAGTTCTGTTAAAAACCCATCCAAATCTGCCGCTCCTCGCCCTTTTCGCAATCGGCGCCCTGGTGGGAATCATTCTTGGCTGTTTCAACGGTCTCCTGATTACGTTTGGCAAGATCCCCGCGGTCGTGGCCACCATCGGAACCTTGACTTTGTATCGCGGACTGACATTTATGGTTAGTGGCGGCGACCAAATCGACGCCGGCACCATTCCTGACAAGCTCACTGTTCTGGCCAATTCCGGATGGACGTTCAAAGAGGTCACCGTTTCTTGGCTCCTCATCATCGGAATCGTATTCGCCATCATTGCCGCCTGTGCCACTCGGTATGCCCAGTTCTATCGCAATATTTTTGCCTACGGAAGCAATCCCGACGCCGCCTACCTCCGCGGGATTTCGCCCACCATGGTCCAAATGTTTTGTTACGGTTTCTCTGGGCTGATGGGCGGAATTGCCGGAATCATGCACCTTGCGCGATTTGGCAACGCTCATCCATCGTCAGCGGGCTCTTCGTTTGAGCTCATCGTGATCGCCTCCGTAGCCATCGGCGGCGTCAAGATAACGGGCGGTTCGGGAAGCATTTTAGGTGTCTTCCTTGGCTGCCTTTTGTTGAGTTGTATTAATGTCGCGTTGACTGCCCTTAAATTCAATGCGGATTGGCAGCAACTGATCTATGGAATCACCATCCTGATTGCTCTGATCATTGATTCTATGTCCCAAGTTCGGCGGACGAGGAGCGCGGCATGAAGCGACCTGAGTGGATTCCGGCAATACTCACCATTTTGGTCGTTCTGCTTTTTGCGAAGTTCTCGACCGACTTTCGGGACATCCATTATCTGCTCGGTAACACCACGATCTTTGCCGAGACCGGGCTACTCGCGATAGGCATGACCTTGGTCATTATTTCGGGCAACATCGACCTCTCGGTCGGTTCGACCCTGATTCTGACTAGTTGCTTAACCGCAAAGTTCATCGGGGCAGGCGTGCCCAACATTGTTGCGATTGGGTTCGCCCTAATCGTCGGGGCACTGTTAGGTGCAGTAAATGGCCTTTTGGTAGCCTACGCCAAACTGCCGTCGTTCTTGGTCACCCTTGGGACCATGGCCCTGTATCGGGGCGTCGCCCAGGCAATGCTCGGCGCGAATGGAGCCGACGTCGCCCCAAGCATGAAAGGGCTTGACCGTGCGGCCCTGCTAGGGCTGCCCTACCCGCTCGTGATTTTCTTGGTTTGCGCGTTGGTTATCGGTCTTTTGCTCCATCGAATGATCTTAGGTCGATGGTTGTTTGGAATCGGAACGAACAAAGACGCCGCCCACTACACGGGCTTCCCGGTCCAGCGGGCAACCGTCATCACCTTTGCCTTGACTGGCTTTCTTATCGGCATTGCTGCCCTCATGCTTAACTCCCGACTCGGAGTGGCTCGGTCTGAT
>JAYVXG010000185.1:0-2144 GCA_043785475.1 Armatimonadota bacterium | reverse complement strand
GGTTCCATCGTGCCGAAAAGAAGCCAAAGCCTTTCTTGGTTCAAGTTGGTGACCCAAGCACTCGAGACTCGGATACCAACAGTGACCGTCAATTTCGTGGCGGCTCCGGCAGTGGAATCTCGAAAGAAGAAAGTGGCTTGCCCAATGATTTGGGCGCAGTTGGCCTCGCTTCGATCCCGGAAGAGAATATTCTTGGCGACAGCCAATTCTACATTTTGCTGACCCCAGCTAAATTCCTAGACGGAAAATACACTGTCTTCGGAAAGGTTACGAGTGGAATGTCTGTCGTGCAAAGCATCGAAAAAGGTGACCGCATCGTTTCTGCTCGGGTTATTCGCGGCACTGAGTAGGCTAAAAACTCGCCCGATAGGCTAAAATCTCCCTGTGCAATTGATCAAGGCTCTTACATTACGCCTTTCATTTGGCGTCATCAGCCTCTTGATCATTTCCTTCATCACGTTTGTTGCGTCCGCGATGGCAAAGGGCGATCCCGCAATGATTCTTGCCGGTGAAAAGGCTACCCACGAGCAATATCTGCGAATCTATCATCAGATGGGACTCGATAAGCCTATTCCCGTCCGATATGGCCTCTACTTGAACCAACTGGCCCACGGAAATTTGGGCGAAAGTTACCAAGGCACCCACGAACCAGTGTCCGACATCCTGAAGCGCTGCCTTCCCATGACGGCAAAGGTCGCCGTCTTATCGATTATCCTTGCGTCATTAGTGGGCATCAGCCTGGGAACCATCGCCGCAGTCCGAGAAAACCGGTTTGCGGATCGATCAATCCTAACCCTATCGACGCTTGGAGTCACTCTGCCTAATTTCGTCCTGGCCCCCGTACTCGTTTATATCTTCGCGGTAAGGCTCAACAAACTCCCGGTTGGATGGGAAGCCGAGCTTAGAGGGCCGGAATGGATGTATTTGCTCCTCCCGGTTGTCGTCCTTTCCCTTCGCCCGATGGCAATGTTAACCCGCTTGACCAGGGCATCGATGGTCGAGACCCTACGGCAAGAATTCATTCGGGCGGGAATTGCTAAGGGCGTCCCACCTTTCCGGCTCTACACAAAATATGCTCTACGAAACGCCATCTTGCCGGTCATCACGACCATCGGAACGACCTTTGGCTTCCTCCTTACCGGCTCCTTTGTTGTCGAACGGTTCTTCATCATTCCTGGCATCGGAAGCAAAACAATTGAATCCATTCTCAGCAACGATGTCCCCGTGATTCAGGCCTGTGTCCTTGCGACCGGATTTATGTTCGTCATTGTCAATACGTTAGTCGACCTGATATTACCGATCCTCGATCCTCGAATTCGGGAGGCCCAGCTTTGAGAAAGAAGAAACTGAAAGATCCGCTCGTTTGGGCAGGACTATTGTTCATGGTGTTTCTGATTTTGATCGCCATTTTTGGTCCGTTGATCCCTACTGATGGCAAAAGCAATCCCGTCTTTGACAATGTCGGGGGCGTTCACCTGCCCTACGGTAGCCCTCATGCAATGTTGGGTAGCGACGAGATCGGACGGTCATTCATGCAAAGAATCGCCTACGGAGCTCGTGTAAGCCTTTTTATTGGTTTTGTGGTTCAGAGCATTAATCTCACATTCGGGGTCTTTATTGGAGTAGTGAGTGCTTTTGCTCCCAAATGGATCGCTGTGCCGATTATGCGCATGACCGATGGAATGTTCGCGTTCCCCGATATTCTCCTCGCAATCCTTATCATTGGCATTCTCGGCCCAGGAATTCTCCCTGTTGTGGTCGCCCTCTCGATTACCGGCTGGCCATCGGTCGCCCGCCTCGTCAAGACCCAACTCGCGACCATCAAAGAGCGAGAATTCGTGGTTGCGGCCAAAGCCGCGGGCGCACCAACGACCTACTTGGTAATCAAGCACTTGCTGCCCCAAATGTCGGGAATCCTGCTCGCGATCTCGATGATCGACCTCGCTGGCACAATCTTAGCAGAAAGTACCTTGAGCTTCTTGGGCATTGGCGTGCAGCTCCCGTATCCCAGTTGGGGCGGTCTGATCAACAACGCCAGGGCGCAATTGAACTCTTACCCCACCGAGCTCATCGCCCCGTGCCTGATCCTCAGCCTTACCATTTTCTCGCTCAACTTTATTGGCGACGGCCTCCGAGCATACTTC
>JAYVXG010000184.1:0-2145 GCA_043785475.1 Armatimonadota bacterium | reverse complement strand
CCCTCCCAACAATTCCCGAGACGAGCATAAAGCTCACCGAGATTCTGGCCGGAGATAATTGGACGTTGAGCGACATCGCCCGGGTTGTTGAACACGATCCCGCCTTGTGCGCCAGAATTATTCAGGTTTCCAATTCAGCGTTCTGCGGCCGATCAAAAGAAGTCACGAGCATTCAGGATGCGGTCTCAATGGTTGGATTCGAGTGCGTTCAAGCACTGGCCATTGCAAATCACTTCTTTGCCGAGACACCTGAAAATCAACATTGTTTGAAGCTACTTAGATCAACCTACGCGAAAGGATTCGAGGGCCTTGTGTCCATCTCGCAGTATTTGCCGAAGCACCCAGACCGGGGTGCTGCAATGACTTCTGCACTTCTGAGAGATATCGGACTTATCGTGTTGGCCATGTCCGCGCCAAAGCCCGAGGAAGCGGATGATGTTGATGGCGAGGTTGACGGTGAGATCGAAATTGAAGAAGTTGCTGTTCGCCCAGAACCCGTTAAAGAAACGATTCCAGAGACAGAGATTCGCACGGGAGCAACCCATGCGAGCATCGGAGGGCACCTCCTCGCACTGTGGGGAACTCCATTATTGGTGGTCGAAGCGGTTACTTGTCACCACACGGTCGAAGATTCGACGATTGATCCCATGGTCATGACCGCACTCCATGTTGCGGATATCGTCGCTGAATATCGGACACAATCTGCCGATAACCTAACTACAAACCTAAATTGGGAATACATCGATTCTCATAACCTGAGGGAAACGGTTGAAGGCTGGCTTGAACTTGACCGCGAGTCGAAGAAAAAAACCGCTTAAAATCAGATTCAAAATGAAAAAAACCATACTTTGTGTTGATGACGAGCAAATGATTTTGGACTCACTTTCCCTTACATTGGGAAGGGAATATAAGGTCATTACGGCGTCATCAGGTGCCCAGGGCCTCCAAGAATTGAAAAGCCACCCCGAAATTGGTGTGGTGCTATCGGACATGCGAATGCCCGAAATGAACGGGGCGGAATTTCTTCAAAGAGCATTCGCTTTATCACCAAATTCAACCAGGATGTTGCTTACAGGCGAAACAGACTTGAACTCCGCAGTAAAGGCTGTAAATGAAGGGAAAATCTTTCGGTTTTTAAAAAAGCCCTGTCCTCCACCGGAGCTTCTGAGCGCCGTGCTAAGTGCTTTTGAACAACATCGATTGTTGACCGCAGAAAAAGAATTGCTTGAGCAAACGCTCTTGGGCAGCATCACAATGATTACGGAAATCCTTGGACTTATCAGCCCAAGTGTCTTCGGGCGAACGAGCCGCATCAGAAATATGGTCAGCGCGGTGGCGGAGAAACTGGAGCTGCCCGACCGGTGGCAAGTTGAAGTTGCTGCGTCCTTATCTCAGCTTGGCCTAATTACGTTGCCCCACGACACCGTTGAAGGCATCTGCATGGGCCGCGAAAGCTCCATGCAAGAGGCACGCCAGGTGGAGCAGCTACCCAAGATAGCGGTCGATTTAATTCAGCATATTCCACGTCTAGAGGGAGTAAGAGAAATTTTACAGATGAGTCAAAAAGGCTGTGCGCAAACAGTTGGATTACACAGCTCGGACCTTTCTGCCCAAATATTGAAGGCCGCCTGTTTTTACGAGAAGTACACCGCCGCGGGTTCAACGCCCGACGAAGCACTGGCCAGGCTTTCGAATCTTAAAGCCGAGATCGATGCGAAGATTTTTGAAGCTATGTCCTCCTTAGCAAGCCAAGAAGGTGCTGCAGGGAGCGAACAAGTTTTGCCCGCAAGCTCTCTTCGAGTAAATATGATTATCTTGGAAGACATCGTACTTCCCAACGGAAGTCTTTTCGCTCCACGTGGTTACCATGTGACGGAGAGCTTGGTTCACCGGATTCAAAACTTTGGCGTCGGAGCCTTCGCTAAACCAGTCAGGGTTCGTATTCAAGCCCTCGTGCGGGACGCGGCGTAGCCGAACTTTAAGAGCCGCTTGGGTACCCTTACATGGCTTGATGAACCTGAGCAACTCCCCTCACCGCCGATATAACCCTTTGTTAAGCGAATGGGTGTTGGTGTCGCCGCATCGAACGCAACGGCCTTGGCAAGGACAACAGGAGGAGGATTCTGGACCTTCGCGTCCCCAGCA
>JAYVXG010000183.1:0-7204 GCA_043785475.1 Armatimonadota bacterium | reverse complement strand
TTCGGGCCCTTTTGCGGCATATCGTTCTCCTTCTCGCCGAGGATGAAGGAGCATGAGATACATGACGATGTATATGAAAGCGATGGTGATCATATCGGCCTGCCCCTATGGAATTGTAGAACAAACGCTCACGATATCCGACTATTGACCATTACAAAGAGCAAGTGCGAGTGAGAGCATAGGTTCAAATAAGGTAGAATCTTACGTGCCCCCAACGCTTATTTCCCAATCTCGTAGTGCCTCGATGCTTGCCGAATTGGGCAAATACGTGATCGCCGAACCGTATCCTTTCGCGGTCGATCTGGAGCGGTGCAACCACATGACCTTGGTTACCGTCGACGGCGACGAGCTGTTCGACTGGGCGGGATACTACGGTTCTAAACTCATTGGTCACAACCACCCCGGCATTTACGAACCGGAGTACCTCAAACGCCTCAGCCGAGCGGCCAACAACAAAGTCGCCAATCCCGATTTCATCACCCAAGAGTGCCTCGACTTCTATCGACTCGTGTACGAAAACTCGCCTGAAGTGATGCAGAACAAGGACCTGGAAGTTTACGTGGTGAACTCGGGTGCAGAGGCGGTCGAGAACATGATGAAGTACCTGGTGGCGAAGTACAACCAGCGGTGCATTGCGGCAGGGAGGATTCCGGGCAGTCGACGATTTTTGTATTTTGACCGGGCGTTTCACGGTCGGACGGTCTTTGCTTTGGGAATTACTCAAACGATTGACCCGGTGGCGACGAAGGATTTTGTTGGCTTAACGAGCGGTGGAAATATGAAAATGCCGTTTCCGATCTATGATTCGGAGAGTTCTCTCGAAGAGAATTTGGACAGTGTAAATCGTTGCTTGGAGCATGTTGAGTCAATTTTGCGCCACATGGCGGAGGATATCGTTGGAATCATCATTGAACCGATCCAAGGTGCTGGTGGAAACCGAATCGCCTTGCCCGAGTTTTTTCAGGGTCTTTCGCGGCTTTCCGAAGAGTACGAGGTCTATTTGGCTTTTGATGAGGTCCAGACTGGTCTGGGCGCAACCGGAAAGATGTGGGCGATTGACCACTTCGATTTACCGCACTCTCCGATGGCGGTAGCGAGTGGCAAGAAGTGGGGAAACGGGATTCTGATCATGCGGGAGTCCTTGGATGACATCGGGGTACTCGATTCGACCTGGGGCGGGAATTTGGCCGACATGGTGAGGGTGTGCCACGAGATGGAGATCGTGAAGCGAGAAGGGCTAATCGAGCGGGCCGCGGAAACGGGCGAGATTTTGAATGCGGGTTTAACGCGCGTGATCGCGAAATTCGACTTTGCGAACAATGTTCGGGGGATGGGTTTGTACCAAGGGTTCTCGCTTGATACTGGGGAACGGAAAGGACAACTGATCAAGGTTGCTCGCGAACAGTTTGGCTTACTTTTGCTTGGTGCCGGGAATCGGAGTATCCGGACGCGACCGAATTTGTCGGTAACTCGAGAGGACGTCGAGCGGTTCTTGGAGTTATTAGAGCGAGCTTTGCTGGCAGTTAGCCGATAATAGACCGGAAAACGTTGCAACGTTTGGAGCCCAGGCGGAGAAGATAAACTATGCCCGTGCCAAGAATGCCCAATAGCCTTATTCGGTTTGAAGCGTTTTTGCGTGAGGCAGACAATCGGGCGAGGAAGCGAAGTGCCATCGATATTAATTTTGGCGTTGCAACATTCTGCTACTTCGGGTTGGTTTTCGCACTCCTCAAGGTTCTTATTGGGGAACATTCGACTCTAGGCTCGGCGCTCATTTTATTAATTCCGCTATTCGTCTCTAGGCGGATCTATCGTTATTTAGAAAGGAACCGATCTGATCGGGTTTCCTTAAAAGATCCGCTCCATGCCACCTATGTCGAGTTGATCGACGAGCTTAAAAGCTACTCGGCGAATCGGTCGCTCGGCGAGCGGTTGCATCCGGCAGTTGCGCGACAACTCGAAGGCTCGGCCGAAGTGTTTTTCCGAGTTCGAACCTGGTTGAAGGCACCGACTTCGAAGCGAGTGCTCGGTGATGCTATCCACAAAGACGTCTTGTTGGCGACCGACCGGGCGATGCGGGAGATCATATTTACGGTCCACGGAACGTATCGTCCGTCGGGCATGCAGCGCAAGAAATGGGAGAAGATTGTGGAAGCGGACCCAGATGCGCTCGAAACGTGCGAAGCATTGAGCCGAATCAGTGGACTGCTCGACCAGTTAAGCGAGATCGTTACGAAGGTGGGGTCGTTTGGCGTCACGATTACCTTGACCGATCAGCTTCGAGCGGTCTCGGATGCAATTGAGGAATTGGAGCAGACGAGCTTTGCCCACTTGAAGTGCCTTCCCGCGCCGACGGCCGAAGATCAGGTTTCGGTTCCTGGATAATGTGGGCTATCGCAAGGATTGGCACTAGATTGTCGATTTGCGTCGTAGTACATATTTCGGACGATCAATGTTTTTTTCTCGGCAGATCATATTGGCGGCCCTCGCGGGGCTATTTTTGCTGGGAAGTCTTATACCGGGCATGCGCAACTTGGCGTATGTTTCTGTGCTACTAGGTGCGATTGAGGCGGTTCCGGCAGCGTGGGGCACTCTCAAAGAGAGACACCTTGATGTCGACTCGTTGATGTTGCTGGCCGCGCTCGGTTCAGTTCTTCTTGACCGTCCCGTTGAGGCTGGCGTATTGCTTTTTTTGTTTTCGCTGTCGAAAGCCCTCGAAGACCTTACGATGGCGAAAACGCGAAACGCGATCGATGCTCTGATTCGGCTCCGGCCCAGTCGTGTGACAGCGGTGCGGGACTGCAAAGAAGTCGAAATCGCGGTTGAGGATATTGTCCTTGATGAGCATCTTCTTTTGCCGGGGTTCATGACTGCTCCGGTAGATGGCATTGTTACGGCCGGTAGCGGGTCGGTGGATAACAGCGCCTTGACCGGCGAGTCTCTACCGATTTCGGTTGATATCGGGTCACCGATCTTGGCGGGAGCTCGAAACCTCGAATTTGGGATGACCTATCGTGCGACATCGACGGTCGCGAACTCCACACTCCAAAAGGTTGTCGACCTCGTCAGTCAAGCTCAAGAAAACAAAGGGAGTGGGGAGCGCACCAGCCGATGGTTTGGCGAGCGATATACCTGGTTAGTTCTCGGTTCAAGTTTAACCATGCTCATAGTTAAACTCGCAATTCATATTCCGTTTCAAGCGGCAGCTTATTCGTCTTTGACTTTGTTGGTTGCTCTGAGTCCTTGTGCCTTGGTTATTTCTGTTCCGGCGGCAGCCCTAAGCGCAATGGCGTGGGCTGCAAGAAATGGCATTCTGATTCGCGGTGGTGAGTTCATCGAAAAGG
This sequence comes from Armatimonadota bacterium, assembly GCA_043785475.1. Taxonomy (GTDB): domain Bacteria; phylum Armatimonadota; class Fimbriimonadia; order Fimbriimonadales; family Fimbriimonadaceae; genus Fimbriimonas. Next base: position 3,860 of record JAYVXG010000183.1, on the reverse strand, counting down.
TCGGCACCGTTACCGCGGCGGCTTTCGACAAGACCGGGACGTTGACGGTAGGGAAACCGCAATTGGTCGAGATATGCTTGTGCGACGAAGACCCGGCAACTCAATGCGCCGAAACCGATGTCTGCTGGAATGGCAAGGGCGACATGTCAGCGGAGTCCCGACGAATTCTGGGTCTGGCCGCCGCTGCCGAGGCTCAAAGCGAACACCCGGTGGCTCACGCTTTACGCGAGGCTGCGAGGAGAAACGGGGTCGAATCGGTCACCGCTGAACAGGTTGAGACTATTCCTGGCCTGGGAATCAGGGCCATTGTTAATGGCTTGCACATCGAGATCGGTCAGCCCAAGATGTTCACTTCAGAATTGCCCGATGAATTTCGAGGGCATCTTGAAGTGCTGCAGGCGAACGGATGGACCGTTGCGGTGATCGCAGTAGACGGAAAGCTTGCAGCGCTCGGGTTTGAAGATCAACCGCGTGTGACGGCGGGCGCTGTTTTGAGGAGACTTGAAAGCCTCGGAGTCAAGAAGCTGGTTATGCTTACTGGCGACAATGAGCGGACTGCTGCGCGGGTCGCGGGCGAGCTTGGCTTGACGTCTTATAAAGCAGATTTGATGCCTGGTGATAAGGTCGATGCGATCGCCGAGTTGGCGAAGACCGAAAGAGTGTTAATGGTGGGCGACGGAATTAACGACGCCCCGGCATTGACACTAGCCCATGTGGGCGTGGCCATGGGCGGCCTGGGCAGCGACATTGCGCTCAACGCCGCGGACATTGTGTTGATGAAAGATCGGCTCGAGTCAATTCCGGACGTGATCGCATTGGGCAAGAAGACGAATCGAATCATCAAGGCAAACCTCGCCATCGGGGGCGGGGTAATAACGATCCTCGCCATAACATCTCTGATTGGTAAGCTACCTCTGCCAATCGCAGTTGTCTGCCACGAAGGTTCGACTGTTGTCGTTATTTTGAACGGCCTTCGTTTGCTTCGTGGCCCGCGGTTAGCGGCTTAGAAAGAGAACCAGAGGTCAGCCCTCACCGACTCCCTTGTCTGGGAGAGTGTCTCAGCTTAATCTTTTCTAGGGAGCAATTTCGCGATCTTGCCAAGGATAATTGGCATCGCTGGCTGTGCCGGAACCGCAGGGTTCTTGTCGTTGGCCGGGAGGAAGTAGGGAACCAAAGTCACCGTTCCACTCCTGTGAATCTCGATGACGGCGAATCCGTACGTTCTACCGCTCTCTGGCTTCCAGTCTTTTTCGAGCTTGCTGCCGCCGTTACCCGCAATGATTTGCCAAGGTCGTGTTCCACCGACTTTGCTCACGTCCCACGCATGAACATGAGCGCAAAGGTACGCCATTGCATTCGGAATGGATTGAATTGCTTTGACCAGTTCTCCACCTGACTTTGGCTCGATTGGGACGTCTGCTTTGGCGATTATGCCGTTGACGACGTTCCGATGTCCAAGCACGAAGATTGTCTTTCCAGCTTTATGGGCCCGCTCAATGTCTGATTTTGCCCAGTCGGCGGGAATGTATCCGATTCTTCCGTCCTTGGTTCGGGTACAGGTATTGAGACATACAAAATGAACTTTGTCTGAGTCGAATGAAAAATTGAGTGCGGAATGGTCGTCAGTCAGTTCGCCTTCGCCAGCGGCCGATGGACCATTTGGATTGGTTGGCATTAAGGGATTAGGTTTGATCCAGTCGTTCCAAACTGCGGATGTGTGCAGGCTCTCCATTCGGTTGTCACCCTTCTTGATGTTGATCTCATGGTTGCCGGGCATTGGCACCAAGGTGATCTTGCCCCGGATCGGCGAGTTTCAATACTCCGCGATCCAAGGGTCAAGTTGTGCACGAACTTCCTCGCCCTTGTCGTCTCCGTAGTCAAGCACAAGGTCCCCAGTTGCGAACAGGATTTTTGGCACCGGGTTGATCGCCACGATGTCCAAAAAGCTCTGGCGAAGATGAGGAAGATTGGCCGTGCTTGGATTGGCTACTTTGCCCTTCGGCGGCTATAATCTCTTATGGAAATTCGGACATTGGAGGCAGATGATGTGCCGGAGTTTCGCTTCCTGCGGGCCGAGGCGCTGCTCACCGAGCCGCTCGCGTTCGGCATGGACTACGAGACGTTCCTGACCAAGACCGACGAAGAAATGCGATCTTCGCTTCCGCCCGTAGAAAACCTTTCCTTTACTCTTGGCGCTTTTATCGATGGAAAGTTGGTTGGTTCGGCTGGGCTGTTTCGTTCTCGGATGACCAAGTTCCGCCATGGCGCCGACCTCAACGCAATGTACGTGGCCGAGTCTGCCCGGGGAAAAGGAATAGGCAAAGCCCTTGTCCTTGACCTCTTAAATCGAGCGAGAAAGTTTGAAGGTCTAGAAATGGTCTCGCTAACCGTCACTCACACCCAGGTCAATGCTATCGCGATGTACAAATCGCTCGGCTTTGAAACCTGGGGCGTGTCGCAAGGCACGCTCAAAGTCGGGGACATGTACGCCGACTTCGAACACATGACAATTAGGTTGTAGGGATCAGAGAATACGTATACCGACTATTCAAACTTCAGAACGAGTTTTGGTTTAACATCGCCTTCTTTCCGGTCTTTGGTGTAGATGCGATAGATGCCTTCGCGACCGCTTTCACTGGCGTCGTACTTGCTGGTGAGGGCGAAATACATGGGATTCTTACCAACTTTGACAAATGCCTCGGCGAATTTTGATTTCTTGCCCATGAGGTCGATTCGAATTTCAAGCGCACCAATTTCTGACAATCCGTCTGGCGGAGCCACGACCCCGGTCCCGAATACGGAGTTGTCTGGATAGACGGTCGCAGATTTGTCATACGTCCAGGTCTTCTCCTCAAACTTTCCAATGAGGGGGCGGACTTCGAGCGGATAGTCCTTCGCGTTGACGTCAACTTTCATCGAGGCGGCTGGCTTTAGCACCATCCATGCTCCGGTAAGCTTTTTGCTTTCTGGGACCTCGGGCAAATTGAACTTGAGATAACCGTAGCCGAAGCTTTCTGCTTCAGCGGGAGTGGGTGCGACTGCTTTTCCGCCGACGCCCCAGACCTTAAATGTTTCGTCTGCGCCAGGGTCCGATGCGTTGGGATACACCCAAACATCCTCGCTGACCGTCACCGTAATGGGGTCATCAAGAAGGGTTGTAAGATTCGAATATACGAAGGCTACAGCGAGGGAAATCATATCTATATCATACTTACGTTTGGGATATGCGAGAGGTACGAGCGCTGCGAGTATTGGAGTTCCAGACGATCAGAGATCGTCTCGTGTTGTGCTGCCAAACAGAAATGGGTCGGGTGGTCGCCGAATCGATCATGCCCGAGTTCGAGGAAGCTCCGGTTTGGACCCTTATTGAGCAAACTCTGGAAGCGTTCGACCTACTCGGTGTTTCACCACCGCCCTCGCTAAACGGCGTATTTGACGTTCGAAATTCGATGAAATTAGCGGCGAAGGGAAGCCAGCTTCCTGGTAACCAGCTTTATCGGACTGGTACGGCGTTGGCGGCCACGCAGCTGTTCAAAACCTACTTAGAGACTGTTCAAACGGTGCACCTCGCGGGCTTTGGTGAAGGATTGCTTCCGGACGCGAAACTCGAAGGTGAACTTCTTTACAGCCTCGATTCAGACGGTTCGGTACTCGACCAGGCTTCCTTGGTGTTGGCCCAAATTCGCGGTAAGAAGCGCGGGGCTCAGCAGAAAATTTTGGAGCGAATTTCGGCCTATACCACCGGCAAATATCGCGACCTATTGTCCGATCCGATCTACACGATGCGAGATGGACGATACGTGATTCCACTTAAAGCCGACCATAAAGGCAAGATAAAGGGAATTGTCCACGATACGAGT
>JAYVXG010000182.1:0-7218 GCA_043785475.1 Armatimonadota bacterium | reverse complement strand
AGGGGTGCGATCTGATTCTGACTTCCCCAGCAGAGGTGCTGAGGCTAAGAAAAGTCTTTGCTTCTCTAGCCTCAGCACCTAAACCTCTTTAGCCTCAGCACCTCCGGCAACTATGCCGAGTTTTGTCCTGGTCCTCAGTACTGAGGCAACGGGAGACGCAGTACTGAGGCAATGAGGTACGTATATGCTTACTCTTTCGTCTTCGTCACGAAGTCTTCGAGGGACATTGCGCCGAGGTCGCCAGCGTCTCGGCAGCGGACTCCGACGGTGTTGTTCTCGATATCTTTATCGCCCACGATGAGCATGAAGGGGATTTTTTGCATCTGATTTTCGCGGATCTTTTTGCCCAAAGTCTCGCGTCGATCATCGACTTCCACACGCATTCCGTGGTCATCACGCAGTTTTAGCGAGAGCTGGAGGGCGAGGTCGTTGTGACGATCGGCGATCGGGAGAATGGCGACCTGGACGGGCGCGAGCCAGAACGGGAAGGCTCCTGCGAATTGCTCAGTCAAGAGGCCGATCATGCGCTCGAGTGAGCCAAACGGGGCGCGGTGGATCATCACCGGGCGATGCGGTTTGCTATCTTCGCCGATATATTCGAGTTCGAACCGTTCGGGGAGGTTGTAGTCCACTTGAACCGTTCCCATCTGCCAGTCGCGGCCAAGGGCGTCCTTGATGATCATGTCGAGCTTGGGGCCGTAGAACGCGGCGTCGCCGGGTGAGACTTCGTATTCGAGGCCTTTTGAGTCGCACGCTTTGAGGATAGCTTCGGTCGCCAGAGTCCAGTTCTCATCGTCGCCGATATACTTGTCGGAGGCGGGGTCTTTGGTTCCGACTCGGGCGCGATAGTTCGTGAGGCCGAGCTTTTTGAGTACCGCCTGCATGAGATCGACGACCGAGGTGAACTCTTCGAGGAGTTGGTCGGGGCGGACGAATAAGTGGGCGTCGTCTTGGGTAAAGCCTCGGGCCCTCAGGATTCCGGTGACTTCCCCGCTCTGCTCGTATCGGTACACCGTGCCCATTTCGCAATATCGAACCGGAAGGTCGCGATAGGAGCGCATTTGGGAGCGGTAAATCTCGATGTGGAACGGGCAGTTCATCGGTTTGAGGATGAAGGTTTCCTTTTCTTCGTCTTCCATGAACGGGAACATTTTTTCCTTGTAGGCGTGAATGTGCCCAGAAGTCTCCCACAGTTTGGCATTGCCGAGGTGGGGTGTCACGACGGGCTGGTAGCCACGGCGCATTTGCTCGTTGTTCATGAAATCCGAGAGCGTCATGCGGAGCTGGGCGCCCTTTGGTAGCCACAGCGGAAGGCCGGTTCCGACGCGCGCGCTGAACATAAAGAGTCCGAGTTCGCGGCCGAGGATTCGGTGGTCGCGTTTCTTGGCTTCTTCGATCGCCTCAAGATGGGCGTCGAGTTCTTCTCGCGTCTCAAACGCAGTTCCGTAGATTCGCGTGAGCTGCTTGTTTTTGACGTTGCCGCGCCAGTATGCGCCAGCGAGGCTTGTTAGTTTGAACGCTTTTATTTCTTTGGTGGAGTCCACGTGTGGGCCTCGGCAGAGGTCGAGGAAACGGTGTTGGACGCCGTCGCGGTCCATGCGTTTTTGCTCGAAGAAGCTGATGGCTTCGCCTTCGGGAATTGCGTCGAGGAGCTGGAGTTTGTATTCGGCGACGTCCTCACCCATACCAGGGATGGTGGGGTCGAGAATGAGCGCTTTGGCGACATCGCGGGGGACTTCGGTTCGTTCGATGCGTTGATCGAGCTTTGCGAGCTCTTTCATGCGCTTTTCGATGTTCTCGAGTTCTTCCTCTTTTAGAGGGGTTGGGAAATCGATATCGTAGTAGAAACCGTTCTCGATTGGGGGTCCGATGCTGAGTTTTGCGCCGGGATAGAGCTCGGTGACGGCTTGCGCCATGAGGTGCGCGGCAGAATGCCGGAGACGATAGAGGTAAGAATCTTCGTACTTTTCGAGTTTCATTTTTTGTGCCTCCCTGACCAAGGGATTGATGATGTGGTCCTAAGTTTACCGAAATGCAGGGCTCGCTTAGCTAGGGCGAGGGCGAGGGCTGCATAGATTTGGTTTGACTATGACTTTTGTAACCTCGACACTATGGTCGCCGAACTAAATTGTCTCCTGCTTGATTCAAATTGTCATCGGCTCCTCAAGTGTCGAGGTATCGATTCCGCGCCTTCGGTTTCCGCGCAATACTCTCCGATGGCAAGGTCAACTGTAAGGGGCGTAACAACCAATTCTTGACTTGCCCCTTGCAAATGGTTCGGTATCCGAAGCTATAATATACGTTCGTCGCTAAGGATGGCAACGAATCGCGACGGAGCGGATCGGGAAAAATATGTCATCCATTGAGAGCTTGATTGGCCTTGCGTGCCAAGTGAACGACTTTGTTGCCCAGGCGATGCGCCCGGCGATCATCGGCCAGGGTTTGACCTCGGCATCCTTTGACCTTTTGAGTGCAATTTGGGCGGCAGATGGGCGCGAGACCCAGGCTGAAATCGGCAAGCGGCTCGGTCTTTCTCGGGCGACGATCAGCGAAGCGGTGACGAGTTTGGTCACTCACGGTTATGTGACCCGTCGACCTTCGGACATAGATTCTCGGGCGGTAAGCCTGGAACTGACACCCGCTGGGCACAAAAAAGTGAAGGCGGTGATGGTCGAGATGAAACGAATTGAATCGGATCTTGATGGCAAGATTGGGCTAAAAGAGACCGAAATAGCCTCAAAAACCCTTCGAAAAGTGCTGAATTCACTAAAAGTCGAAATTTCTTGAGCCTTTTCTAATTTTCGCTCCGTCCAGAATTTAGAGAGGTTGCCGTGCTACGGATAGTAGGCATTCAAAGATCAGAGAATTCGCTGGAGGAGTTTGTTCTCCTACAAAATCATTCTTCAATGAGGATGAGACTTCGTGGTCACATTTTAATGTCGGAGGCGTACCTTTCGCATTACGCCCTGGACTCGATTTATGCCTTCACGGACGAAGAAATGATTCACCCTGGGGCGTTTGTTATTTTGCACAGCGGGTCGGGGATTAATCGTTGGGCGAAGACCAAGCAGGGTTCGATGGTTTATATGTGTTACGTTGGGTCGCGGGCACCGCTGTGGTGCGCGGCGGGTCCGTTGCACATTCTGAGCACGCAGCACACGTACGAAGAGCGAACGTCGCCGATCGAAGAGTTAGTCAGATAACGGATCTAATAAATTGTGACTTTGCGGCCAGCTTTTTCGGCCATGAGGGCGAGTTTTTCCATGTTTCCTCCCGGGGAGATTTTGGTGAAGTCGATTCTTTGCGATAGCCCCGCGACGAGGCGGTCGCGAACTTGGTTGTTGATTCCGTGGAAGCCGGCTTCGGGGCGGAACGGTGACACAACGAGGTCGGTGGTCGGGTCGAACTCGTAACGCCACAGGCGGGCGACGCGAAATGCTTCGTTTTTGAGGTCTTCACCCAGCACCTGGAAGAGTCCGCGGTCGAGGCATAGGATGCGCGGGGCGCCCCATCGCAATGGTACAACGGCGCTACGTTGGTACTCGGGTTTGTCGTGCCCGGTGACCAAAACCTCGCCGTTGAGGACGCCTTGCTCGGTGAGCATTTCGATCTCGAGGAGCTCTTGCTCGGTGGCGTTGCGGGAAGAGAGGACGGAGTAGGTTTTGGCAGCGAGAAGCTTGATATTGCCGTACAGGAAGACCATGGCAGGCGGATTGGCGTCGAATTGTTCGAGCAGTTCGGGGTAGCCGGCATCGGTGATGACCGACAAGCGAACGCCCAAATCTTCCAGTCGTTTCTCGAGCGGTTCGATTTCCTTCTGGAGCGTTTCGCGGTGCTGCACGAGGTACGCGGCGGCCTTTCGACTGATGCGGTATTCCTCGATGTACGCCTCAAAACTGAGTCTGAGAAACTCTTCGGCGGTGCGGCTTAGGAGGTCATTGCGAGCGAGAATTTTGACGACTGAGCGACCGCCGATGCCGGGCGTCATTGCCAGCATGAGGGTGAAGGTTCGTCGCGGAATGCTCATGATGCGGAGAGTTTTAGGGCGGTACCGAGGAGGAGTTTGACCGCAGTTTCGCCGGAGCGATTCATTTCGTCTTCGACTTCTTGGTGGCTTAGTTTCTGGTCCGAGATTCCGGCGGCGAGGTTGGTCACGACGGCCAGGCAACCGTAGTCGATTCCTGCTTCGCGCATGACGATGGCCTCGGTGGCGGCGGTCATTCCGACTACGTCGGCTTTGATCGAAGCGTAATAGAGGATCTCGCCGGGGGTCTCGTATCGCGGTCCATTGCCACAGAGATAAACGCCTTTCGGCTCGACATGTACGTTTTGGTCATTGCCGCAGGCGAGGAAGGCGCGGTTAATGGTTTCGGAAAAGGGGTTGGTGAAATCGGTGTGGACAACCGTGGTATCGAACATGGTTGCGAAGCGGCTGGTGAAATCGAAGAAGTCGCGGCAGACCACGAATGTGCCCGGTCCCCATTCTTTGCGGAGGCTCCCGACGGCTGCGGATGCGAGGCAGAATTTGATGCCGAGTTGTTGCAGGGCGGTCGCCATTCCGACGTAGTTGACCCGGTGGGGCGGGACCTTGTGGCCGGCTGAGTGGCGGCTGAGGAGGAGGATGTTTGCCCCTTTGTGTTCGAGATGCCGTCCGCGGATTGTGCCGTGAGGGGTGGGGATATGGACGGGCGTTCCGCCGAGGGCGGTTAGCCGAGAGCCGATTCCGGTGCCACCAATAATTGCGACATCAAAGCGCATGATAAGGCGATTATGACCGAAATCTTGCTTGACTTAGCCTCAGCCGCACTGGTTGCCTCAAAACTGGTTGCCTCAGTAGTGAAGAATTTGATCTGCTTCCTATTTCCTGTGCCACTGTACTGAGGCAACGAGTTTCGACGTACTGAGGCAACGAGTTTCGACGTGCTGAGGCTAAAGAAGCCAAGACTTTCTTAGCCTCAGCACCTCCGATACCAGAGCCAAGGTTTGCCGTAATCCTCTGAACTGAGGCAACGAGTTTCGCCGTACTGAGGCTAAGGAAGCCAAGGCTTTTCTTAGCCTCAGCACCTCCGATAACTGGACCCAGCTCTATCCTGTGCCTCTGTACTGAAGCAACCGGTTACGTCTTTTGTCGCAAAATGAGCCAAACTATCACTGTGATCCTTCGCGAAGTGCTGCATGCCCACATTCCGACTCTGACGGAAGCGAGCACGGTTCGTGACGCGGTGGACAAAATGGACATCTACCAGTTTCCGGCTTTGGTGATCGTGAACAGCGATTTGAAGCCGATTGGAGTGATTACCGAGGGTGATATTTGCCGAGAGGCGACCCGGCGCGACAGCGCGATAACGATGAGCGGCGAGCCAGCGTATATTTTTTCGAGCAAGGACCCAGCGACCGCGGACGTAAACCAGGAGATCTCTGATGCGCTGCACCACATGCTGGCGAGCGGAATCACGATTTTGCCGGTGACGGACATGGGTCGGCTGGCGGGCGTGGTTCTGCGAATCGATTTGCTGCAGGCACTGATGATGGATGCCTCGATTAAGGCGTAGAAGCCTATATGCTTAGCGTTGGCGATCATTTTCCGACCTTTACCCTTGCCGATCAGAATGGAAACATTGTTTCGCTCAATAGTCTGACGGGTTCGAAAGCGGTCATTTACTTTTATCCGAAAGATGACACTCCTGGTTGCACCGCAGAAGCGTGCGACTTCCAGTCTTCGATGACTTCGTTTGGTGGCGCGAAGGTGATTGGTGTGTCTCCCGACCCGGTCAAGAAGCACATTAAGTTTGCGGATAAGTACGGTTTGAAGTTCCCTTTGCTCGCCGACCCGGAGAAACTGCTGATTGTCGCGTGCGGCCTGTGGGTCGAGAAGTCGTTTATGGGGAAGAAGTATATGGGCGTTAACCGGACGACTTATATTCTTGATGAGAACGGGATCATCGTGAAGATTTTCGAGAAGGTTAATCCGATTGGTCATGCGAAGGACGTCGCGGCGTTTTTGGCTTCGTAGGGGGGTACCAATCGCTTGATCATCGCCCGTATACTTGGGTATGAGTTCGACGGCGAGTTTTTGGCAGGATGTTTTATCGAAGGGGTTTCGGCATATTGCCGAGGAATTGAGCCTGCCTCAGGTTCAGGAGCTCTTTGGGCAGTACTCCACCCACAACTACAAACCGCTTCCGGTGAACCTGATGCGGGGCGACGGGATTCGGGTGTGGGACGAGAAGGGGAACGAGTACCTCGACTTCATCGGCACCTATTCGGCGACGGCGCATGGGCACCTGAATCCGACGATTGTGCAGGCGTTGAAGGATCAGTTGGACGCGGTGGCGGTGACGTCGCGGGCGTTTTACAGTGCGGAGGTTGGGCTATTCTGCAAGGCGCTGGCCGACTATTGCGAGCTCGACATGGTGTGCCCGATGAACAGCGGCGCCGAGGCGGTGGAGACATGCATCAAGCTGGCTCGAAAGTGGGCGTACACGGTGAAGGGCGTGCCGAACGACAAGGCTGAGATCATCGTTTTTCAGGACAACTTTCATGGGCGGACGACGACGGTGGTTGGGTTCTCGACCGAGCCCCAATATAAGGCGGGTTTTGGTCCGTTTACTCCGGGGTTTGTGGTGGTTCCGTACGGCGACATTGAGGCGGTTCGCGCAGCAATCACTCCTAACACGGCGGCAATTTTGGGCGAGCCGATCCAGGCCGAAGGGGGCATCATTATTCCTCCCGACGGATATTTGGCTTCGTTACGAGAGGTTTGTACGGCGAATAACGTTTTGTTGATTTGGGACGAGGTTCAGACTGGATTTTGCCGCACGGGCAAGCGGTTTGCGTGGCAGTACGAAGACGCCAAACCGGACCTGTTGGCAGTTGGGAAGGCGCTCGGTGGCGGGCTTTTGCCGGTATCGGCGGCGGTCGGTACGAAGGCGGTTATGGACGTTTTTACTCCGGGTGACCACGGTAGCACGTTTGGCGGAAACCCGTTGGCGGCGGCGGTAGCAATCACGGCTTTGGCGGTAATGGAGACGGAGGACTTTGCCTGCAATAGTGAGCGGATGGGCGAACTGTTGATGGCGAAGTTAAAGGAGTTGGCGTTTGAGAAGATCGTTGAGATTCGGGGTCGGGGATTGCTGATTGGGTTTGAGGTGGATGACTCGATGGATACGAAGCTTTTGAGTGCGAATTTGACCGCGAATGGGATTTTGACAAAGGAGA
>JAYVXG010000181.1:0-2161 GCA_043785475.1 Armatimonadota bacterium | reverse complement strand
TCTTATCGTTGTTGGCGGTCTCCCTGTTGGCGAGACCACTCGCTCTAGATTCTCGACTAGACGCGTGGTTCCTCAAGGATAGCAAGGGGCAAAGTTGTGCGTCCTGCCATTCGGTTGACGGGATCGAGCTTCGTAGCTTCTCCGAGAGGGACCTTGCTCGAAGAATCGCTCGCCATCACCCCTCGATAACTGCGATAAAGATCCACGCAGTCGTTTTTGGTCATGCAAGAGAGGCTGGCGAAATCGGAACAGATATCCGGCCCCTGCAACCGGGCTTGTCGGTTTTGGCGGGAAAGACTCCGGCTGATCGCGATGCTGCCTTTTTGGCGAATTTGAAGAGTAAATTTCCAAAGCTATTTGTGCCGGTCAAAAGTTTGGACGGCGCCCTTGAGTTTCAAAAGGAGATTCTCGATATTGATCTGAGGCGGTTGCCAATTGGCATCGAAATGAACCATCTTAGCGAGGATGGAGCGCATGGTGATTCCCATCGAAGCATCGCGAACTGGTTTCCGGATGTTCCGACCTTCGATTCGAACGCCCTAAGGCCGGAATTGGAAAAGTATCGAGCGAGTCCGACGGATGAATCGTTGAGGGGCCTTGACAATAAATTGATGTCCATTGCCACCGTCGACGATCCGTTTTCGACTTTGTCGCTTGCAAAGTACCGATCTCTGATGGTGTATCAGCATGAATTGCGGACGCACGCGTCCGGTACCCTCCTTTTAAAGGACAACCCTTTTTGGCAGGTGGCCGAGTTTGGGCGTTTATATCTTGAAGCGGATCACATCGCCGTTCGCGTTCCGCCAGACATTGCGGTAGCCAAGGACATGCCCAATTCTTTTAAGGATCAGTTGAAGGGCCTCAGGCTTCCTTGGTTTTGGCTTGGCTGGATTCGGGACCCCAGTTTGACGAAAGCTTCGCAGGCAAAGGATACGGTTCGAGGGGACTACTTTTGCCGCTTTTTAGAAGAAGACGGTCCGTACATTGGCCACGAGGCGTTTATGCTCTCGCGAAAGCTCGCCGAGCAAGATCGAAATCCACTTTACGCAAAAATTCCTTTTGAAATTCAGTATTCGTTCTTTCTGACAAATACTCCGCTGATGGAGAGAGAACCGAAAGCGGCATTGCCAAAAGCAATGTTTCGCCAGCTAACTGCGAACTCATTTGTAACGTCACTTTTCTTACTGGAGAGGGATTTGGTCAAGACAAACCGGACTATTCGGAAGGTTCCACAATTAAACCAGATTAAGTATGTCAGTGCGTATTTCAAGGGTATCACGGTTCCGAGCACCGAATTGATTGAACGGGTCATTAAGCGACTCAAAAGTGCCAAGGATCACTAGGCTGCGTCGATTCGCAAAAAATTCCGGTCGTAAGCACCTGTGAGGAATTGTGATCTCGGCGACTGGATGGATAAGAAATTCGCCCGGAAAGGTGCGGTCATAAATGTCCCCTATGACCTCAGCCGAAGGACTGCAGTGTTTTCAGCTTCAATAAATTCGAAAGCCGCCTCAATCGGGGTCTTGAAATGTGCGTTCGTTGTAAAATGCCAATTCTTTCTGGCTAAGACCTCACGGGCCGTATCGCCATTGCTCTTTGGGACGATAAGTCATATACTGCCGGGTATGCCTCTTTCCCGCCGCGACCTTTTTCTTGGCTCCATGGCCGTCGTTGCCTTCCGAAATGATACGCTTGACTTTGTGGCGAACGCAGTCGCCAAATACGGGAGCTACGATGACGCACAAGATGAAGACTTTTGGATGCAGATTCAGCAGGCGTTTACGCTCGATCGCAATACGGTGAACTTTAACAACGGTGGCTGTTCGCCTTCGCCTCGCGTTGTTCAGGATGCCTTGCGGCGGCAGATTGAGTTCTCGAACCAAGCGCCAAGCAACTATATGTGGAGAGTATTGGAGCCGGAAGTGGAATCGGTCCGGGCGGGGTTGGCGAGACTGTTTCATTGCGATACCGATGAGGTGGCGATCACTCGCAATGCGAGTGAGTCATTGGAGATTTTGATTTTGGGGATGGACCTTCATCCGGGCGACGAGATTTTGACGACGATTTTGGATTATCCGCGAATGGTCACAACGATCCAACAGCGGGAACGGCGAGATGGCGTGAAAATGGTGCAGGTGAAGGTTCCGGCTCCCGCAACGAG
>JAYVXG010000180.1:0-2165 GCA_043785475.1 Armatimonadota bacterium | reverse complement strand
TTCGAATACCGCGTCCGCCGCCGCCAGCAACGGCTTTAAGCAGAATCGGGTAGCCGATCTTTTGTGAAATCTTGAGCGCCTCAACGTCAGAACCAACGGAGCCGTCAGAACCAGGGACCACCGGGCACTTCACGGCAATGGCAGCCTTCTTTGCACGCGCTTTGTCACCCATCGACTCGATCGCGGTGGTTGGCGGACCGATAAATTTAACGCCTAACGCACTCAGCGCTACGGCAAAGTTTGCCCGTTCGCTGAAGTAGCCGTAGCCAGGGTGAACCGCCTCGGCTCCGCTAATTTGGGTCGCCATCAAGACGTTGGCAAGATTGAGGTACGACTCTCCGTTTGTACCAGCGCCAACACAAATTGCTTCGTCGGCTAGTTTAACGTGAAGGCTTTGGCTGTCGGCTTCCGAATAGATTGCCACGCTTAAGATTCCGAGTTCGCGGCAGGCCCGGATGACCCGGCAGGCAATTTCTCCGCGATTAGCAATGAGGACTTTTTTTAGCATCAATATTTTTCGTGACCAGGATGGGGACATTTAATCGTGCCGGATCCATCGATGGTGTATGGTTCTTTGCCCACGGGGCAGGTCGAATAGGACTTCGCTCCTGGAATATCGGCGACATTCGTATATTTAATCTCTTCGTCGTTCGCCTTGGCTACTTGGAGAAATTGTCTTGTCTGGCCCAGATTTGCCCGACAAACTTCATCTTGGGCGCTGGCTCGAACATTTCCAAGCACCGTTGTTCCTCGGCCGTCCGCTTTTGGCACTGGCTTCGTATCACTCGTTCCTTTCAACATGATGACGGCGCAGATGAGGATGATTGCCACAACGATAAGGCTCGCAATAATTGTCTGGCCGCGATTCCTCATTCAACCTCCACTATGGCGACAACTTGCCCGTACTCTACGGGCTCGGAATCCAGTACGTGCACTTCCGCGATCCTCCCTTGAACGGCGGAAACAACATCATTCGATATGCCGAGCGCGATAACCGCGCCAATAACATCACCGACAGCGACCTCGCCCCCAACTTTCATGATGTCTCCCTTTTCTCGGAAGATCCCAACGTTGTGACTCTTGATCGGCTTTTGGTTGGAAACCGCATCTTCGGCCATTTGGGCAGCAGTTGGCTTGGGGATGGCAGCTACGGGTTTCTTGGCTTTTTCATCAAATACGGCATGAAACTTAGAATCTCCAAGTTCAATATCAACTTCATCCATGCCAGTCTTCTTGGCCAAGTTCAAAGCATGGCGGACGAGCGCAAAGTCCAACGGGGCCATATTGACAGTGTACCAAGGTCAGGGCATACGGCTTAAGACCCTGTACCTGGGCGTGTAAGAAAATGGGCGTCCCAGTATTTATACCGAGCCATAGATCAGAAAAGCTGTGGCATTAAGACACTGGGACAGAAAAGGGAAACTCAGACTTAGGTCGAGAGGTAGGGGAACGTATTGAACATTGAGGAAATTATTCGAAGGGCCAGTGACCTGCCATCAATGCCGGAAGTCGCATTTGAAGTCATTCGAGTCGCCGACCATGCCGAATCCAGCGCGATGAAGGTTGCAAATACCCTCTCGAAGGATCCGAGTCTCAGTGCGCGCGTTCTCCGATTAGCCAACTCAGCATTCTACGGAATGTCACGAAAAGTCAGCTCCGTTCAAGAATCAGTCATAGTTCTTGGCATGCGAACGACAAAAAGCCTTTCGCTCGTTGCTGCGAGCTTTCCTTGGCTTCACGTCGCTTTAAAAGGAAAAGGACTTAAGCCCGAGTTGCTTTGGAACCACTGCATAAGCTGTGCTCACTTCAGCAAGATTATCGCGCGAAAAGTCGACAACGTTGACGCAGAGCAAGTCTTTTGCGTCGCCTTGCTCCATGACATGGGCACCGTAGCCCTCTATCTCACCCTCGAGGCGGAGTTCAATCAACTCATCGAAGCCGCCAAAGTGAGCGACGTGCCGTTCGACGAACTCGAACGAAACCTGCTCGGTTTTGACCACGCCCAACTGGGAGCCGCCCTTGCTGAGAGCTGGAATTTGCCAAAAGCCTATTCGGAAGCGATTCGATATCACCACCGCCCATCCGATCGTCAAGAGACCAGTGCCGCAACCGATATTGTCCATGTCGCCGATATTTTGGTAAGGAGCCGAGGAATCTCCGAGGGA
>JAYVXG010000179.1:0-2173 GCA_043785475.1 Armatimonadota bacterium | reverse complement strand
GCTTTATCGACCGAAAATCATCGGGTGAAAACGATTGGACACCGTTCGGACTCTCGTATTCAAGGAGGGCAAGGTCTGATCCAGAATTAAGAACCAGTGGTACAGTCTCGGAAGACTGGCTTGCACGAAGGCGTTCTTGGGCGTTCTCAATCGTGAGTCTTACCGCTTTTTCCTGGGTTTCGGCTTTGGCCCGACAAATTGTCGCTCCTGGGTCTAGATTGCTGATAATGCAGACGAATTCTCGGCCTAAACTATAGGTCAATACTTTAACGTTGCGATCAGCCAATTGAATAACTTTTTCTTCGTATAAGTCTGTTGCTGTTTGCATGGTACACCTCTTAAGCTGCGTCTCCTTGTACCATGGGCGCGTTTGGCATTCGACTCCAGTAAGACATTGATCGATCAAAATTCATTGCGGAGGTGTAGCCGAGAAGCTCATTCAATACGAACCAGCTCAGGCTTGCTCTCTCTCCGATCGCACAGTAGGTGATAACCGTGTTCTCGCTCGAAATTCCAGCTGCGTTGTACAGTGCATTCAGCTCGCCGGGAGTCTTAAACGTCCCATCGAGATTGCAATTCGCGTTCCAAGGGATGTTAATTGCGGTCGGAATATGACCCCCCACAGCGCAAGTATCGGACGTACCGTCTCCGGGCCCCAAAAGGTCTCCTCGGTACTCGGCCTTCGAGCGCACGTCAATGACTTTTTGGTTTGGATCGAAAACTGCGTTTAGAACCGCGGTTGTGGTCGCTTGGAAGCTTCGATCGATAGACTCGACGAGATAAGCGGTCGGACTAAATTCTCTCGGTTCGCTCGATAGGTCTCTGCGTTCTGCTACCCACTTATTGAGACCGCCATCCAGCATCCGTACATCCTGGTGGCCGTAAGTCTTCATGATCCAATACGCCCAACAAGCAAACCAATTGTTGTTGTCTCCGTAAAGTACCACCGGAGTATCGTTTGAAATTCCGGTCCGTGCCATCAGATCGGCAAACTGTTCTTCGTTAATAACTTCTTGGGTTTTCGGGTCTCGCAAATCTTTGGTCCAGTCCCAAGATCTGGCACCGGGAATGTGACCAAATTCGAATGCATGCGGATCAAGATCCGCCTGTACGATGACTGTGTTGTTGTGCAAAAGTGCGTTCAGTTCTTCTGTTGTTGCTAAGACTGACGGATAGTGCGGATGGCAAGTAAATGCCTCGGTGTTAGTAAGTGGCTGATTCAAGTAGATCCCCCTCTAAACTGATCGTGATCTCATGTTTTGCGAGCCCACGAAGTGTGTTCTAAGATGGTCTTTCCATGTTCCTTACCAAATTACTGACGGATTTGAAAGAAAAGTTGTTGAATATGGATCTGATGCACGCTTGATTGGTTGAGGTGGTTTTTGGTGAGGTTCGCTGGGCAAACCGTTGGTGGGATGGTTGGATCGATCGCTATTTTTCCCTCGATTTTCACTCTGGTAATTGACCGAGAAAATGACCTTCAATGTCTCATCGAGATGGGCTCCTGCGATACCGTCGCCAATGCTTCGGTCCTCAACGCCCCCTGGGGAGGTTAAGCCCTGTGATAAACTGTACGCCGATGCAAGAAATTGGCGCGCTCCAAGACCAGGCCCTCGCTGAGGTTCAATCGACAACTTCGACGGGTGAACTCAAGGAACTGAAAAGTAAGTTCTTGGGGAATAGCGGCCTGATATCTGGCAAGCTTCGCGAGGTTGGATCGTATCAAGGCGATAGGAAGGCGTTTGGGCAGGCCGTAAACGCCGCCAAAAAAGCGGTCGAAGACGGTTTAGATTTACGAGAATCTGAATTAAAGGGCGGAGAAATGGCCGCGCAGTTTGAAAGGGAACGGATCGACGTGACGATGCCCGCTCGGGCAACCCGTGTCGGGTTTGAGCATGTGTTGCAGCAGACGACGAACAAGATCAAGCGTGTGCTTGGCGGGCTCGGGTTTGAATACCAAGAGAGCCCGGAGATCGAAAGTGTGAAGTACAACTTCGACGCTTTGAACTATCCTCCTGACCATCCTGCGATGGACGATCAGGATACGTTTTACATTGACGACGAATTTTTGCTTCGGACCCAGTGCACTGACTTGCAAGGTCGTATCTTCGAGGAAGTGAGGGACGGTAAGCGGACCTTGCCGTTGCGCGTTTTTACGGTCGGAAGAACGTTC
>JAYVXG010000178.1:0-7296 GCA_043785475.1 Armatimonadota bacterium | reverse complement strand
AGGAAAACTCATCTTTGCCGAAGTTGAAACCGATGAACCACAGAAGACGCGGTCGGCTCCTCGAAAGCAAGGATTATGAAAATTGGTGCGGTGATCCTCGCCGCAGGTTCGGGCACTCGATTCGGCGGCGATAAACTCGCCTGTCTCGTTGGCGGAACTCCCGTGTGGCGACGAAGCTACGAGGCGTATCATTCTCATCCCGACATTAGCGAGGTCATTGTCGTTTGCTCGGAAGCCAATTTTTCTTCCATTAAGGAGGCTGTTGGGGAGGATGCTGAAGTCATTCTGGGTGGTGACACCCGAACGGGCAGCACCATCGCCGGACTTTGGAAGGCTTCACAAATTGGGTGTGATGGAGTTCTCTTTCATGATGGCGCTCGTCCGTTCGTTTCGGCGGAGGTCATTTCTCAGGTTTCTTCGGCGGTTCGAAATGGTCAAGCTGTAGCTGCCGCAGTTCCCTGTACCGACACGATAAAGCTGCAAAGCAATGCGCAAATCGAGACCCACCTGAATCGTAGTCAGACAATATCAATGCAGACTCCCCAAGGAGGTCCAGTTACGATGTTCGCCGATGCTTTCTCGAAGGTTCATGAGCCGACTACCGACGACATGGAACTGCTGAGTAAAGCCGGATACACTACCGGTTGGGTAATGGGCGATCCGAACAATTTCAAAATAACATCACCGGTGGATTTAGTTCGAGCCCGTGCGTTAGTCAGGACCGAGAACCGGACCGGGCTTGGATACGATATTCATCGCTTTTCGACCGATGCTTCTCGACCCTGTTGGCTAGGTGGAGTTTTGTTTCCGGGTGAAGTTGGTCTGGATGGCCACTCGGATGCCGACGTGGTTCTTCACGCGGTAGTCGATGCTTTGTTGGGCGCTATTTCGGCGGGTGATATTGGACAGCTTTTCCCGAATACCGACATGGCGCATAAGGATCGAGCGTCGTCGGACTTTTTGGTTGAAGCAGTTCGTTTGGTTGCCGAAAGCGGCTGGGTTGTTACCCATATTGATATCGCGATTCAGGCCGAAAAGCCAAAGATCATGCCGAGGGCGCTGGACATTCGGTCTCGGATTGCCACACTGATGGGGATTGAGTTGGAGCGGGTAAGCGTGAAGGCGACGACGAATGAGCGAATGGGTTCGATTGGGCGCGAAGAAGGCATTGCGGCGTTTGCGATTTGTTCGATTAACCGTTAGTCCAAACGCGAATTGGGTCCACACGGTCAGTAGATCAGAATGGTCGCGTAAATATCAGTTGATTGGCTTCGGCAGCGAGAATTGTGGCAAGATGACTGAAAGGCCTATGAAACTCTTGGCTCTCTGTCCTCAACAGACTATGTCGATGCTCATCAGTATTGGTATCGTTACGGTGACGACAACCCTTGCGTTTGGGCAAGCACCCTATTCAAAAAGCGGTCGTTTGGTAACCGTTGTTCCGGGAATTCGCGATGAGGCAAGCAATGTATGGGTTGCGCTTGCCGCCACAATTACCCCCACCACCGAAAAGTGGGTTATTCATGAAGAAGGTGACCCCAAGTATAAGAACCTCAAGGACAGAAACCTTAGTCAGGTTCCCGAAGACCATATCATCACCATCCCAGCAAATGCCAGTAACGAGCAAATGAAAATCGCGCTAAAATCGATCTCAAAAACACGCGATGTGACGGTCATTGTTGACATGAACCTCGAGAATCGGGTGACGGAGGCAGGTTGGAGCCCCCACACTAAATGGGCTTCCTCGGTTTCTGAGACCCTTGCCGAAAGTCATGCCGCCCAGTATTCTAATGCTCAGAATTTATTTATTGGTCATAGCGCGGGGACAGAGCCGATGGCGATGATGCCCCCGAAAATGCTAGATCTACGAAAGAATCATGAAGGAGAGAACCGTCGACTCTATGACAACGTCATCCTGCTTTCCGGTAGAAGGGATCCCAAATCGGCTGAATACCCCAAGTGGGCGGTTTTAGCCTTTGCCGACGGAGATTTCTATTCAAATCCTGGAGGAAGCATCGGAACTGGAACGATTCTAAAAACCTATGGCGAGGCGGACGCCATCCAAATGGCCAAGAGTGGCTATCAGGTGGTTCGTGTGGTCAATAGCGGTGGTTCAGGATGGACCGATTCGATGATAAGGGGTGCTGCGACTGTATTGATGCCCATTTCATACGAAGCCAAGCAGCGAATTGATGCCCACCGTCGAGTAACTGATTTCACAACAGATATCCAAAGTGTCTATTACGAGCCAACCACCGCGGTAGCCATGGCATTGCCCAAGGGACCGCTCATGAATGGGCTACTACTCGCGGTAAAGGAGTCGGCTTCGGCCGCCCCTAATGCTCAGAACGCTATCGAGCAGTTGCGAGTAACCCAGCCAACCAAAGGGATTGGGGGAATCTCTTTGAATGCAACCGCTTTTGTGCCTTTCGAACCCGCCGAGATTGAATCTGCCGGATATAGCGAAGAACGCCACGTCCTGTTTCTTCGACTCAAGAATGGCAAGAAAATTCAGTTTCCCACCATGCCACCCGAAGTGCTCGTCCAAACATACAAAACGGTTTATGTTGATGGTCTGCGACCTGAACTCTCAATCAGTCGTGGCCGCGCCACGGCGCCAGATGGTACTGAGGTTTCCAACGTGCAAGAGGCCGGTAAAGCATCGGTTTACTACTTTGGCAATAGCAAAGATTCCATGCTTGGCCTCGCGATGTTCAATGCCGACCACATGCTTGGGGAACTCGCTTTTTCAAATTCGTCAGATGTTCAAAATGTCGCCCGACATGTGCCTGGCTTCCACAGCTTGCTAGAGCTTTTCCCAGAAAAGTACGCCAAGCACCCAGGGCAAGGCGAATATTATGGCTCTGACGGACGCGTTTTCTTGACTCCGAGAACCGTTGTCATGAAAGAGGCGCTAAAGGAAGGGGACCTCGAATTCGACGAATTTGGAGTTTCGATTCACTTCGGTCAACCTGGACCAGTCGAGTCGGTCTATGGTGCTTTCTTCGAGGCTCATTTCGACGACATTTTAAAATCCGAGAGTGGTCGCGCCTTTGCCGAACTCATCCCGTTCGCCCGTGCCTCGGCGATATTTCGCTGGATGCGAGACAATAGTATTCAATTTCTTCCAGGAAAACTAAACGGGGTTGAAGTGTCCCAAGTGTTCACGCCCACCGCAATCGATTGGAGACCTCGCACCGAGTTGGCCGACATTGAGGTGCGATTGCCCACCGTCTTTTTTGGGTTGAACGGACCAATTCGGGTCATTGCCTAGGATGCAACCGAATCACTGATTAAATATGATAACAACCTCGTAACCGGCGTGCATCGGCATGACGGGCAGAGTCTTGAGGTTATCCGGGACAGTGCTGGGATGCCCGTTGCAATCAAATGGGGGCATAACCTTGCGGTTGCCTTTATGATGGATCAAAAGCTTGGGCTTGTCCTCGCCAAAGATGTGACACTGAAGGATGGAGAGTACGGTCTAAGTGTCGTTTTCGGTCCAAAAACCATGCGGTACCCTATCGTTAATCCGGAAAGCATTGTGACCAACTACGTGATTCGGTTTGCTTACGGTGAGGTCAATTTATGAACATCCATTTTATTCTGCCAAGCAGAATGTTCCTCTTTCTTTGCACAGTCCTAGCGGTCGCGACGTCAAAGGGTCAAACGGCTAAGCCAATCCTCGGCAAACTGGTTGTTCAAGTGCCAGCAGTCCTCCTCCCGTCGGACGACTATTGGATTTATGTCAACTCGCAGATAGTCCGAGCTCCAGCTGGAAAGTCAATGGCTCAGCCCACTGCCACCATTCATGTCGTCGTTGGCACGAATGAAAGTCGAAGAGAGGAATTCTGGGATAAAGATGGTCAAGTCGCAGTAAGTGCCAAAGGCAAAATGACCTACATCCGCTCGGATTGGAAAGACCGAGTTTACGAAAGCAAAACGCTGAAGCTTAGTCCTTCAAATTATAAAGTTGAACTCATAACACGATGTGTCGATTCTACAGGCCTACCATTTGTTATAACTGAGCTCAAAACCCAAGTCAATGCTGGAGAAACTTCGACACTTACTTTTGGCATTCCGCCAAAAACAAACGAAATATTAATTCCCCAGCTCAGCCCATTGACTTACTATAACAGCTTCACGAAAAAGCTCGATTTGACCAGTATTGTCAATGATTTTGAGCGGACGACGAAGAATTTTGACGCCGATCCGATCGTTGATCCCCTGATAAAGGTTCTCCAAAATATGTCGACGACTCCCCCAAGTCAGCCTGGAGTGTATATGTCCTTACCGGAGTCCTTGGGCGGCGGTCGTGAATTCGATCTGCGACAATTGAATATCATTATTGACTGTCTCGAATCAAGACACGCTTTTTACGACCAAGGAGCATTAGCGAAGGCGTCCGATGCCGACTCGCAGCTTGCGACTCTCGTGACTGGTCAAATTGAGCAACATAATAAGCGCTTCAAGACGTTTCGCGACATCGTGAAGGTACTCGAAAAGTTTAAACGAAGTGGCGGTCTCTGACTGGCGGTTGGACAAATTGCGATTCAAGCCGAGAAGCAAAAGACCATGCCGCGTGCCTTGGAAATTCGGTCCCGGATTGCGTCTCTGTTCGTAGTTGAGTTGGATCGGGTTAGCGTTAAAGTGACGACGAATGAGCGAATGGGTTCGATTTCAAGATAGTTCTTTGGGGCACTGATACGCGAAGGAGGGAGAGCTGCGAAGCAGCCAAACGGAGCTTATCAGTGTCGAAGCAGCCTAAGACTCAAATTCATCCTGCCGCTCCAACACATTCTCGACAACTAGGTCCATCAACCAACGATCCAGTTCCCTTGGATTCCTGAACAAGATCACGTCGAACTCAGTTTGATTCGAGGCCCAAGCTCTCATCCGCGCACGCTTTCGGGCAAACGACTTTGTGTGCCAAATCAGAATCGAATCTCGGGAAAGCATGCCCTTTAGCGTCTCAATATTTCCATTACAAACCAGCTTTTTGTCGATGCTCCGGGCGATGGTTCGCCGCAAGAGCTGCCCAAAAGTCCGACCGCGTGAATAGTCGAGACCGATGATGAGCTCAACTCTCGCCAGGGGAAATTCGATCCATTTTGCGTAGGCGGTGTCCAGAATCCACTCGTCCTTCACGCTGATCTCGGCAATTCGCTCTCTTTGAACGTCGTCGGGAACCATCACCCAACCGGGATTCCATGTCAGTTGATCAGCTTCATGCCATGGGAGACCCGTGAGTTCACCTAGCCGCCTAGCAGTAGTCGTCTTTCCGGATCCGCAAACTCCATATATGAGGATGCGCTTTGGTAGTTGATCTCTCAAAATTCTCGCATCCATCGGAACATATATAATACGAGGAAATGGATCCGATCGCCGAAGCCGCCCTTGCACAAACTCGGCTCGCTGCCATGTCGCTACCGATGACAACCGAAAAGCTGAGTCACGGAGAGCCAACCTGGTTTGTGGACGGCAAGAAATCGTTTGCGATGTTTTGTAACTATCACCACGGAATGCGGCTGGGTGTTTGGATGGCCGCACCACCTGGAATTCAGGAGGTTCTCATCGAAAGCGATCCCAATCGCTTCTACCGTCCGCCTTACGTTGGGCCACGAGGATGGATCGGCGTGAACTTGGATATCGAAATTAGCATTGAAGAACTTGCGGATCTTTTGAAAGAAGCTTATCGGCACGTCGCTCCACCGAAGTATTTGAAGTTGCTTGACTAAATCAGGGCAAGGGCGAGGGCAAGGGCAAGGGCATCAACTCGCACGTTGTACACTAATGTTATGAGTAACGAGCCAGAAAAGCCGGAAATGCCTTCCGACGCGGAGATTGATGCGCGCTTTTCAAAGCTGAAGGAAAACTGGGATGTCAACCTCGACGATGCCGACACCAAGCTTGCTGAGATTCTGGGAAACACTACGGCACCTAAATTGGAAGCTCCGGATTTCGATGACCGACTCAACGAGCTCGAAAGCAAAGCCCAACAACTAAAGGAGCGCCGCGAGGCACAAAAAGTTCAAGCCGCGAAAGAGGTTAAATCGACTCAGATGGCCAACGATGGACTGGGCATGGGCATGACTCTCATGTATACGGTCTTAGGTCTTCCGCTTCTGGGAGGCATCATTGGGATGTTCCTCGACAAGGCAACCGGCGGCAACGCCTGGATCGTAATTTTTGGAATGGGCGGAATGGTTTTGGGCATCGGATGCGCCGTCTTCCTGCTCTATCGAAAGAATGGTAAATAGCCTTTACGCCCCGACCTGGACCCGCATCCTAACCTTCATCCTGTTCGCAGCGTCCCTTGCGATTGCGGGATGGAAAGGGGGTGGTCTATTTCTGTCGGGAATTCTTGCCACAGGGCTCTTTCTCTATGCCAGTTGGCAGGTCGTACTCCTTTTTTCGAGTCAGGTCCAACAGGGTACGAAACCGATGCCGACAATGGTCTCGTTCTTTATCGCACTTGGCTTCAAAATCCCAATATTCCTCGTTTTAGGCTTCTACATTCGAAACCTAGAATTCCGTTTTCAGGCTTGCTTTTTGTTGGGACTGGCGGTGGTATACTCTTGGCTGGTTGGATGGGCAGTGAACCGCCAACAAAGTAACCCGGACACACAAGTTTATGGATCTGACACGGCTGACAACAACCCTTCTGGCAAACGTTGAGCCCGCTGGTGCCGGAAAGAAGGAGGAAATCGTATCCTTCGCAAACGTCTTCGGTTATTTCGCATTTGTTCTCCTCGTTATGTTTCTGACGATCCACATTGCCAAGAAAGGCGTCAATGGACGAGTCTTCAAAGGGTGGCTGGCCGGAGCCGCAGAACAGCTTTACCTTTTCATTGAAAACATGGTTGTTGGCACTATGGGAGCCGGCGGTCGAAAGTATATGCCATTCATCGCAACTTTCTGGCTGGTCATCTTCTTTGCCAACGTCATTTCCCTTTTCTTCCCGCACTCACCGAGCGCAGACCTAAGCTTTAACCTTGGAATGGCGCTCATATCCATCGGATATGTTCAATACCAAGGCATTAAGGCGAACGGATTCTTCGGTCATATTAAGCACTTTGCCGGGCCAAAACTGGGTGGAATCATGGTCCTCATCTCCGGCATGATCTTCATCATCGAACTCCTTTCCGAAATTCTGAAGAACCTCTCACTTAGTCTTCGACTTTACGGAAACATTTATGGGGGACACGAAGCTGCAGAAGCGATTAGTAGAGTCGCTGGCGAGGCCCTCCACATTCACTGGTTCCCCGCCGGAACTCTCTTGATCCCAATCAAGCT
>JAYVXG010000177.1:0-7327 GCA_043785475.1 Armatimonadota bacterium | reverse complement strand
GTAGTAGCCCTCAATACTGATTCAAGCGTTTCCCGACTAAAAGGACCTAGTCGTCCGGTAAACACTTTAGCCGATCGAATGGCAGTTGTTGCCGCACTGCGGTGCGTAGACTGTGTAGTTTCATTCGACGAAGACACCCCGGAGCGAATCATCGGAGAGATTAAACCGGACATCCACGTGAAAGGCGGCGATTACAATGTTGAGTCACTACCAGAATCGAAAATTGTTCATTCGTATGGCGGACAGGTGGTAATCGTCCCTCTCCTCGAAGGGCGATCCTCGTCCAACGTTATTGACAAGTTGAATCAAGAATGAGCCACTTCGACCTCCGTAAGAAACGTTGGCTCTTTTGCATGACCCACCCCGACGATGAGATTTCAATTTGCGCCTGGATCAAGCGTTTGACTTCAAACGGAAACGAGGTTTTCATGTCGTGGACTCATTCAACTCCAGTGCGCCAAGCCGAGAGCCGCAAGGTTGCCGAAATGCTGGGAGTTCCGCAAGAAAATCTCACTTTTCTTGGAGCCACAGACGGTTTGGTTTCCGCAGAATTTAGTGACCTCCTTCCAAAAATGCAAGACTTGGTCCGGCGGATCAATCCCGACGTCATAGCATGCGGCGCATTTGAGCAGGGTCACCCCGACCATGACACCACAAACGTATTGGTAAACAGCGTATTTGAGGGAGATATCCTTGAAATCCCCTTCTATCACACCTACGCGACAAAACTACAAAGGGTCAATTCCTTTTCCGACGAAACGAATCAATCGGTGCTTCTCTTGACGAAAGAGGAAGCTAGATTGAAGCGGACAGTAGCAAAGCAATTTCGCAGTCAAAACATTTGGCGAGTCCTCCTTTGGTTCGAGATTTGGCAAGGAATTCAGGCGAAGCGCGCCCATCTGCCACGCCGAGAAATCATGCGCCTGCAAGGTCACAAACTCTTCCGAATTCCAAACCATCCTGCGGCCCTAGCCGCGAAAATCGAAGAATGCGAAACTTGGCGAACGTGGTGCGATCACGTGTTGCCGTATATTCCTAGCTGACGCCCCTCAGCAATAGGAAAGAGGTTGACTCATTCGTGTTTCGACCTTGACGGTCCGGACGCCTATGCCCAACAGGCAGGTACCCTAGAACGATATGTTTCGCAAGCTGATGGAGCGCGTCGACCGCATGATGGGACGAGGCGTGATCGACGAAGAGTTTTACGAAGAACTCGAAGAAGCACTCCTCCAAGCCGACACCAATATCCAAGTCGCAGGCGAAATCCTTGAAGAACTTCGGCAAGCCGTTCGTGAGGAAAAAATTACGGATTCCGCGGGAATGCGGGCACGCCTTCAAAAAGCCATTGGCGACCGATTCCGGTCACTAGAGTCAGTGGGATTGGCGGTCGCCGATGAAGGTCCCACCGTTTATATGTTCGTTGGCGTGAACGGAGTCGGGAAAACCACCTCCATTGCCAAACTCGGACACCTCCTCGTAACAAAATTTAAGGTAAGCGTCTTGCTCGCGGCGGGCGACACTTTTCGCGCGGCTGCCATCGAACAACTGGATACCTGGGCAAAACGGATCGGATGCGACATCGTCAAGGCCCAGCCCGGAGCCGACTCAGCCACCGTTCTCTTTGATGCGATTACCGCAGCCAAAGCCCGGGGCACCCAGTTCGTATTGTGCGACACCGCCGGAAGGCAGCATTCGAAAGCAAATCTCATGCTCGAGCTTGAAAAAGTTCGAAAAGTAACGAACAAGGCCCTTGGTCGCGATCCGGATGAAGTCTTATTAGTTATTGATGCTAATACAGGCCAAAATGCGATTCGGCAAGCTGAAGAGTTTACGAAGTCTGCGGGTGTGACTGGGCTTATTCTGGCGAAGCTCGACGGGACCGCCAGGGGCGGCGCCCTGATTGGAGTTTATGATCGCCTCAAAGTACCGATCAAATTTATTGGCACGGGGGAGAAAGTCACGGACCTGATTGACTTTAAACCCGACGAGTTCGCCGCTGGGTTGTTTGACGACTAGGCTTTTTAACAACTGTCGCCAATCCCCGTCGGGCAGATACTCCCTTTGTAGCAATGTGAAAAGTCTTGCAGGCATCGCACAGTAAGATCGGCGCGCTCCAAACAAGACTAAACAAGCTTTCTAAACTGGTGCTTTCCGACTTTCAACACTTTCCCAACCAATTGGTCGTGAGGCATAGATAAAGCCGTCACTTTTTCCCCGTCCAGCGCAATAGCGCCCGCCGCGATTAGATCCTTCACTTTCCCATTCGAAGCACCAAGTCCCAATGCCACCACTAATGAAGGGATGTTAACCATACCGTCCACCACCAACTCGGCAGGAATCGCAGCATCGTCTGCTTCGGTGACGACTTTGCGCTGACTAAAGGTGTCGACGAAGTATTGAACTGCCGCGGCGGCCTCAGCATCCGAGTGGTACAAAGCAACAATTTCGCGTGCCAAACGTACCTTGGCATCTCGTGGATTTTTCCCCCCTCCCATCATCTCGGCCACTTCGTTCATCGGCACGTCGGTGCACAATTCGAACCAGTTAGCGATTGTCTCGTCAGGAATCGACATCGTCTTGCCAAACATCGTGTTCGGCTCATCTGTGATCGAGATGTAATTGCCGAGCGACTGCGACATTTTCTCCTTGCCGTCAGTACCAACCAGCAGCGGACACAATACGACCGCCTGTGGCTCCAAGCCATACTGCTCCATCAACGTCCGACCAACCAGATTATTGAACTTCTGGTCATTTCCGCCAATCTCAATATCGCTCTTGATCTCGACCGAATCCATGCCTTGGCACAGGGGATAAAGGATCTCGTGCATAGCAATCGGCTCGTGGTTAGCGAACCGCTTCGTAAAGTCATCGCGCTCCATGATTCGCGCCACCGTATACCGTGAGCAGAGTCGAATCACGTCCTCAAAACCCATTTTCCCCAGCCAATTCTTGTTGTAGTAAATCTCTGTCTTAGCCGGATCGAGAATTCTAAAGAACTGCTTCGAAACCGCCTCAACGTTCGCCTGAACTTCTTCGGTTGTGAGCTGCTTTCGAGTTTTACTCTTGCCACTTGGGTCGCCAATTTGGGCGGTAAAGTCGCCAATGATCAAACACGCGATGTGCCCCAGTTTCTGAAAGTCGCGCAGCTTTCGCAGCACGACCGCCCAGCCGAGTGTAACGTCCTTCGCGGTCGGATCTACCCCCAGTTTGACCCGCAAAATTCGTCCCGCCTTAATGCGCTCTAAAATTTCCGATTCGCCGATTATTTCAACCGTTCCGCGTCGGATTATTTGAAGCTGCTCGTCTTGGGTCATAGGTTCAAGTGTACCGGGAACTTGAAGGGCAGATTTTCCGGTAAAGTACGGTCATGAAGCTTCGCTCTTCCATATCTATTTTATTCGCGGGATCAGCCATTTTAGCCAGCGCCCAATTTGGCCCGGGAATGCGCGAAATCCCCAAAGATTTTCAAAAGGGATTTAACACGATTAACCCCAATGATGGGCGCCGGTATTTGAATGTTCTCGCTGGCCCGGCGTTTGAAGGACGCGGAACTGGTGAACCTGGATTTCAAAAGGCAATGGATTTTATGGCCGACAACTTCAAGCGATTTGGGCTCAAGCCGATCATGCCCGACGGAAGTTTCTTTCAATTAGTCGACTTTTGGAGGACGGGAACCGATTCTAGCTCACTGAAACTTGAGAGTCCCAAATATTCGGTAAAGATGAGCGAGGTCGGAGTTGCACGCATCGGGAGTGTCGACGCATCGGGAGATGTGGTTTTCGTCACGGCGAACGGAACCGTATCGGAATTATCAAGTGAAGTTAAGGCAGCTGTGGCAGGAAAGATTGTTTTAATAAACAATACATCGACACTAGCCAACTTCGAGAATTTGCTCATGGGAGCCAACGCAAAGACTGTCATCAACATTGTCAATAAGGTTTCAACTTTGCCCTGGTCAGGCAACCAAAATGAACCTTCAGTGCCCACGGCCATTGCTCGATTAACCGTTTCGCGGGGAGCGGTGAGTCATCTTTTTGGTAAAGAGGACATGGCAATCATCAGCGCTCCTGCCGAAGTCAACAAGATTTCATTTATGGCTCTGAGCGAAAAGCTAACGACATTCGCAAAACCGGTCGTTGAGAAAATCAAGATTGGCAACGTCGTAGCGAAGCTCGAAGGCTCTGACCCAACCCTGAAAGACGAATTCATTGGCGTTGGTGCCCACCTTGATCATCTCGGCCGCAGGGGAGATGTTTGGTACCCAGGCGCCGACGACGACGGTTCTGGTTCGACTGCGCTGCTTCAGTTAGCCAAGGCTCTTACCAGCAATCCAATCAAACCCAAGCGAACGGTCATTTTCATGTCGTTCTACGGTGAAGAAAAAGGACTTTTGGGCTCCCGCTACTTTAGTGACAATGCTCCTATCGACCTCACGAAAATGATTGCCGAGCTCCAAATGGACATGGTTGGCCGAAACTCGGCTGGCGTTCAAAACGGAGATCAAAAGAGAATTGACAAGGAAGAAGAGAATCGGGACACAATACGGCTAGTTGGGTCAAAACGAATCTCAACCGCACTCGATAAGATCATTCTCGCTGAGAACGAATTTATTGGTTGGAAATTCAAATACGACGCCGAAGACGTCTACACCCGAAGCGACCACTATAATTTCGCCCGAAAAGGAATTCCAATCGCGTTCTTCTTCACCGGATTTCACCCTGATTATCACCAACCGACCGACACTGTTGATAAGATCAACTTTGACAAGATCGCGAACACTGCCAAACTGGTCTACTTGACGGTCTTCGATCTTGGAAACTATGCGGGAATGCTCCCTCATGATGTACCGCAATCCACACCTGGCGGTCGTAACGGAAATTAACGCCTAAAAAGACTTGCCCTGCCAGGACATTTGGCGGGGCAATTTTTTGCATCCACGGAACCAAAACCCAGTATTTGTCTTCAAACAAGTAAGCAAGCCGAATACAATTCTCTTTATAGGACTTTAGTCCTATAAAGCCCCAGTATTTGATGGTACTTATTGCTCATATGACACCCCATAAGCCACTTCAACACCTAGTTCCGTGATATAAATTTGATTAGGTGAAGTTCTTATGAAATTCAAACTACTGACATTAGCTGCATTGACCCTTGCCGTTTCGGCTTTCGCCCACGCCCAGACCGACCCCTACCTTTTTGGCCTGCGAGCCAAACTGCCGTCCACCGAGAAATTGAAAGACCCTCGAATTTCAACTCTTTTCGAAGTATGGAAAAACGCCGACGGCATACTTCTGTCAAACGGATATCTCGAAATGGTATTCCATACCGCAACCTCGACCTCGGATTATGTACTCGTCGTCCGAAGTGTTGCCCGGATGTCGGATGTAAACGGTGTCCTACTCTTTCAAGGAAAAGGAACTCTCACCAACACTCACGAACATACCAGTCATGAGGTATATGCCGAATGGTACGGCATGGATCGCCGCAAAATGGACTCAGGTCCCCTTGATCCGCCGGACGTGTTTGGTATCCATTTCTGGAGACCCGATACGGACCTTAACGTCAGTGCCCGATGGGAATTCCCTGGATTCCATCAGGTCGAAATCTACAGACCAGGCCACACCCTGACCAATCCGGGACTCTAAATAAGAAAAGGGAGCCTCAGCCAATTGGCGGAGGCTCCCTTTTTTTGTCTTCCCAAACTTTAAAGACCTTTCTTGGCCACGAAGTCAATCAAGTCGGCAATCCGACAGCTATAACCCCATTCGTTGTCGTACCAAGCAACCACTTTGCACATATCGCCGAGCGTGATCGTATCAACAGAGCTGAAGATCGAACTATGACTATTGCCTCGAAGGTCGGTCGAAACTAACTCCTCATCGCTATACTGCAAAATCCCCTTCATCGCGCCCTCGGCATACTCTTTCATCGCCGCATTGATCTCAGCAACTGAAGCTTCTTTTGTCAAAAGCGCGGTGAAGTCCACTACCGACACAGTCGGAACTGGAACTCGGAACGCCATTCCCGTGAACTTGCCCTGAAGCTCGGGAATAACAAGCCCGACCGCACGGGCTGCGCCGGTCGACGACGGAACGATGTTTTGTGAAGCCGCTCGCGCGTCCCGAAGATCTTTCGAGGCTGTGTCCTGCGTCCGTTGCGTGTTGGTAAACGCGTGAACTGTGGTAAGCAAGCCCTTCTCAATTCCAAATCTTTCGTGGAGCACCTTGGCAACTGGAGCAAGTCCGTTCGTAGTACATGATGCGTTTGAGATCACATGGTGCTTGCTCGGATCGTAAACACTGTCGTTGACCCCAAGAACAATCGTTAAATCCTCATTCTTGGCTGGGGCGGAAATAATGACCTTTTTAACTCCGCGCTTGCGGTGGTCAGCAGCCTTGTTGGCGTCGGTAAAAAATCCCGTCGATTCAAGAACCACATCAACGCCTTCGGTATCCCAAGGGATCATGCCCGGGTCTCGTTCGGCGAAGACCTTGATTGCCTGGCCATTGACGGTTATGTCTTTATCATCGTGGCTGATCGTTCCGTGAAAATTGCCATAGGTCGAATCGTACTTGAGCAAATGAGCGTTCGTCTTTGTGTCGGTAAGGTCATTAATGGCAACGACTTCTATATTTCCCGGATGTCGCTCCAACATCGTCCGTAAGGAGAGCCGACCGATCCGTCCAAATCCATTTATTCCGACACGTATTGCCATAAAAACAGTTTACTGCTTCGGCGTCTCGGGAGTCTCATCAATCGATTGAACCGGGATGGCTTCCTCATGAATTGCCCCTGGCGCGATGTGAAAAATGTCTTTCTTTCCGGCGTCGACCACCGCAAAACTTTCCGCTTCGACCGTTGCATCATGCTCGGTCGGCAGTGCCTCATGCTTTTTCGGCTCGTGCAAAATTTTGAGGCTCAATAAGAGCCCCAAAATGATGCAAATTGCGCAACCAACAAACGGCGAATACCGCCCGAACGAAACTCCCAAGTGGAGCTGAATTCCCAGCGGCTGAAATTTTTCGTAGAGAGTAGCGCCAATCGCAGCCCCAATCATCGCACCTACTCCCTGAGCGGTCATGACAGCGCCAATGTTCGTCGCCCGCTTCTCGGGGTTAATATCGCTGACGCTCGCCATCCACGCCGGAATGGTCAACAAAAAGCCAAATCCTACCGGCAGTCCACCCAAAGCAAGAAACCAAACGGAGCGCATAAACGGCAGAAACGCCCCCAAGGCGATCACGCTGATCCCGACCGAACACAAGAAAAGGCCAACATGGACGGTTTTGATTTTGCCCAGACGCTCCCCAACCTGAGCCATCACCCC
>JAYVXG010000176.1:0-2192 GCA_043785475.1 Armatimonadota bacterium | reverse complement strand
GGCTCCCCTGTGCTCATCATGCCCTCGGGCAAATAACCAATGTGCAACTTTTGTCCGCTTTCGAGAATTTCCGTAAACATCTTTCTGCTTGGGTTCTTGCGAACGTTACCCAAACTCAATTGAATTTCCCGAAAGACTTGGCCAAAAATGTATATGCCAACGCAGCCAAAGGCGACAATTCGCTCAGCCGAATTCGCTTTTTAGCCGGCTCGACTTCCCTTAGGTCTTTCATCCATCGACTCATGGCTAACTCTCTATATTATGCCTTGGCTAGCCAGTAGTAAGATTGAAATTGAATCCCTGCCTGGTGGATTAGGACTCGTGCGAGCCACAGCAATTTAGGTTGCCGACGTCAGAGATTGTTCCACGAGTGGGGTTCATGAGATCGGCTAGCCGCTCGTAGTGTTGAGGTTACGGGCTCGACCCTAGACCCTCGACCTTCACCTCTAATCTCCGCCGTCGAGGTAGTCGGGCGGGTTGCGTGGCTTTGGAAAATCAGCAGGAAGTTCGAAGATTTGCTCGATCTTCGTAATCGCACTATTCAATCGAACGACTCGGTACTTGCCGTCCACAAAGTTGATCGCCCACGGCTCACCCTGGAAATTAACCAACGGATACGTACCTCCCGGGATTGTTGTCGGGGTCATCGTTTTTGCTAGTCCATCAAAGATCTTTGCCGGGCTACCCGATATGAAAATGTGGTCGCCGTCGAGGACGCTGAATCCGAGCCATGTCCAATCCTTACTCCATTTAGATTTCACGGGAAATATCTTCGCTGCCCCATTCGAAACTTGGTAAGTGACAAATTCACGATCCTGTTGGTCCGAAATCTTCATGTACTTAAACGCGAGGAAGTTCTCGTCGGCAGACATGCGGAATTCGCGAGGCGAGCCGTCAAGGGCGAACATCTGTCCGGGGTAGTCAAGAAGCTTCGTGAAGCCTTTCACTTCGGTCCACTGCCACAACTGGCACCGATTCGACGACTTCGTTTCTTCGCTGCCCGAATTGTCAAAGATGTTCGTGACAATGAAAAACGCTTCGTTCTTTTCGGACCAAACGTAACCCATTACGGCCCCGATCTGCTGTTGACCAAGAATTTTCTGACCCCGCTTGATCTGCACGTCTCCACCCTGCTTCGTCTCCTCGCAGTGCATTGCATTTGGCGTCCCGGCCTTTATGTCGAAGGTCTTACAGTCGTAGTTTAGGTACAAACGGGTTCCGTCGCACGTCAATTCGTACTTCGGTGGGGAAATTCGATTCGCATACGGATCTTGGCTTACTTTGGGAGCGGTTTGAGGTTGCTTACTTGGAATCGGGGTACCTGGTGAAGGTTTGCATCTAACGCCAAGACCTGCACTAATCAGTAGCGCAATAAGAATGCCTTGTGAAATTGATTTTGCCACTGCCGGTTCCGATTCAGTTCAAGGTGAAGTTTAGCCCGGGAGTTCCAGAAAAAGGCATTACGGGCCAGCATATGAGGTCCGGATTTGCATCTTGCATTGTGAATTTTGCAGGTGTTCCCACCGAAACTCATCGGCGTATCGTCCGTCACTATTTTGTGGGAAAGAGATGAATGACACCAATCTGGAGCCCAAATGATTTTGCCGTTGATACTTGTGGCAAATTTCTTAATTGCCTTTTCAAGTACAGAAAAAAGCGACAGCGACCTGCTGGCGGATTGCTTGAAGATGGACTCGGAAGTACTAAGTGAGCACCTATCTTCGTCCGCAGCTTATTTGGCCGACAGTTACAGTTCCTCCGGACTTAGATTGGATGGTCCAATGGTTAAGCGGCAAGAAACTCGGGACAGCCTTGAGCAATTGGTAGGTCGGGGACTTGCTGCCGTTCCATTTCTCCTCTCGGTGCTAGACTCACAAAAGCCAAGCAAACTCTCATTAGGCAGTGATTTTGTCGGTGCTATTCCGTTTGACAGTTATGATCCAAGGTTTCGGCAAGGGAAAATTGATCCATGGCCATTAGTGGAAGAACAGGATGCAAGAAACGCAGCAATCAGTAAGCCCCATTACACGGTGCGAAGTGGGGATATTGCTTTCTTCGCTCTGGGGCAGATCGTAAACCGATGGTGCGGAGATTTACGATGCTATCCTGGAGCCACGTTTTACAGTTTTCATTCCAACGATAAAGCGTTTGTTAGTAAAGTCCGAAAAGACTGGCAGGGCCTTTCTTCGACT
>JAYVXG010000175.1:0-7348 GCA_043785475.1 Armatimonadota bacterium | reverse complement strand
GCGGTTTGAACTTCATGAGCGAGCCGCCCATAGTTCGATCGAGGGTTCCGGAAACTGCGAAAATACTGTCGCGGATGGCTTCGGCCCCGAGTCGTTGCCGAGGAAATCTCCAAAGCGAATGATTGTCGGGATCGAGTTCGCCCGCTTTTGTGTCGTACTGCCCGCTCATCATGTACGTGTTCGTCAGCATGATTCGCTTTTGCAGCTTTTTCAGGCTCCAGTGGTCCTCATTAACGAATGTTGTTGCCAACCAATCCAATAGCTCGGGATGAGTTGGCAGGTCGCCAAGGGCGCCAAAATTGTCAGTTGAGCCCACTAAGCCACGGCCAAATTTCCATCGCCAAACTCGGTTGACAAACACACGAGAAGTGAGCGGATTCTTGGCGTCCGTGAGCCATTGTGCCAGTTCGAGACGTCCGCTATGGTTCGCGGGCATCCTGGGCTGGTTCAGTTCGGAAATGATCGAAGGGAATTGGCGAGCGCACTCCTCACCCAGAGTCAAATAGCTTCCGCGAAGGTGGACTTTTAAGTTCGTCGGCTTACCTTCTTCGACCGCCATCGCGTGCGGCAAGTCTGGTTTGGATTTCTTGAGCGCTTCGATTTCGCCATCAAGTTTCTTGAGGTCGGCGGGAATTGGGGAAGGGAAGAGGTGGTCTGCCTTTTCAGGAAGTTCGATCCGAATATCGACCTTGTTGATGATTCGGTCGGCGATATCTCTCAGGATTTCGGGAATGAGCTTATTTTCGTCGGCAAGGATATGTAAGTGTTCTGTGGGCAAGAATCCTGGTCGCGAAATCAACAGGAATTTGTCGAGGTGAGGGAAGTAGCTCTCTCGCTCAAATATTAGTTTGTTGACACCGCCTTTGAGCAGGATTATGCCTTCGGCAAACCATTTTTGATGGCTTGGATCAAAGCCACCGGTGGTCTGGGCCGCGGCATTTAAAAGGACCAATGATCCGTTTGCATAAACGTTGATCGGGCGGGAATCGTTGGATGCATATCGAAAATCAATCTGATACGGACCCGCTGTTGGCACCGAAATCTCGTACTCGGTCCGGTTTGGCAGGTTGCCAATGTTTACGAGAACCCCTATTCCTTTGCCAAACCCCTCTCGATCCTTACTAACATTGCCGGTCACAAAGTCTTCCGCCTCGTGAACTATGGCTTCGGCAGGCGGGGAAGAATTTGTTGCCGATATGACTGGGTGGAGCTCAACGCTCTTTTTTTCCATTGCGACAAGCTCGCGCCCGACTTTTTCGTAGGTGGCGGTCTGAGCTTGAAGTTCCTTCAGAAGCGCTTTGCCTGCATCTTCACGCATCTTTTTGGCGGCGTCTGATTTGGCCTTGATTTGAACCTCAGATTTCGCCAGCATTTGAAGAGCTTCCTTGGTACCGAGCGGTCGCTCGTTCCAATCAGCTACGACTCGGAAGTTTTGCATCGTCTTGGTCGACTTGAAAATTCCCGCCAAAGAGTAATAGTCCTTGGCTAAAATTGGGTCGAACTTGTGGTCGTGGCACCTCGCGCAGCCGACGGTTAGTCCCAAAAAGGATTTTGTCATTGTATCGACTTGTTCGTCGATGATGTCCATTTCCTGCTTGACCGGGTCGTCTTCGGCCAGCATTTTCGCCCCAAGCGCAAGGAAGCCAGTGGCCACGATTCCGTCATCACCCGCGCCGGGAATCAAATCGCCAGCCAGTTGCTCTTGGAAAAAATTATTGATCGGCTTGTCCGCATTCATGGCCCGAATGACCCAGTCGCGGTACCGCCAAGCATTGGCAAAGACAAGATTTTCATCGAGGCCATTAGAGTCGGCGTAGCGGGCAACATCCAGCCAATGTCGGCCCCAGCGCTCACCATATCCGGTCGACGCCAAGAGTCGGTCGATGACTTTTTCAAATGCGTTTGGTTGCTTGTCGGCCAGAAATGCATTGATCTCGGCGGGCGTTGGCGGAAGCCCGGTCAAATCAAACGTAGCGCGTCGAATAAGGGTTCTTCTGTCAGCCACTGGTGCCGGTTTCAGTCCCTGTTTCTCTAGCTTGGCTAGGATGAACGCATCCAGGGGGTTCTGAGCCCACGAACTCATCCTAACTTTCGGAAGAATCGGAGTTTTTGGGGCGAGGAACGACCAAAAGGTGCCTTTTGTTTTCGATGGGATTGCGGCAACAGGCCAGTGAGCGCCCGCTTTCGCCCACGTTGTGAGTGCGGTTAACTCATCGACAGGTAATTTGCCGGATGGCGGCATCTTGAGGCCACCCGTATAGGAGATTGCGCCGGCAATAACCTGCGCCAGATTTGCCGGAACAGCTTTGTCCAGTCGGAGCCCGCCCAGTTGTTGCTTCGGTCCATGGCACGCGACACACCGATTTTGGAGAGTTGGGCGGACCTTGGATTCAAAAAAGTCCGAATCTTCCTTGCTGTCTTTTGGAACCTGTTTTGAAGGCATTGCCAATGCTCCAAAGAAGAAAATGGCCATCGCTCCCGCAAAAAGGGGTTTGATCCCTGCTATGCCCGACCGAAATTGCCGAGGTTGCAACGGAGTTTGATTTTCCTGAATTGCTTTTGAACCTGCACGCATCTACCAAATTATACAAGGTGACTGTCCGGTTCGCGGGTTCTTTTAGTGTTTGAAAGGAAAGTAGTTTCATTCTTAGCACCGTAGGAAAACATCTGAACGAAAAGGAAAGTTTAATGGTCAGCATCAATAGGTCCGCATACTTTAAACCGTCATAATAAAGATTATCAGAACGATTGAATCTGACGCTGTATTCCGTTCCTCGGAGCGATCTCCAATGGAACCCTGCCCGGAACCAGTAGTGAGTTCAACATAGATGACGCATCGATGTTTCTTTCGATGTTCTTTTACTGGTGGGCATCAATGAGCATCAGTTGCGAAGGTGGAGGACGAAGATTTCAAGGTTCAAAAAGATGAAAAAGACATTGAACCTTTCGGCTCAATGTCTTAAAATAATCGCTTTTTGGTCGTTGGCGGCCAGTTAGGCAGCCGAGTGATCGTTCGCGTGCAACTTCAAATTTATTCTTTGGAGGTGCCGTTCGGCGTCAGAAATCCACGTTTGGGCGGAATCCAGACTCTTTGCAGTTTCTCTTTTCTTGTTTGACACAAAGGTAAAGGCAACGGCAACAACACCTGCTGCAACCGCGGCGAACCATAGAGTGTTTTTCTTCATTGATCCTATCTCTCCAGCTTCTAATATAATCATTGCTAGATTTGAACGAATATTTAGTAATTTCGTTCCATATTTCTAATACGTTTCACCGCCGGTACACTTACATTAAATGTTTGACAACTTAACGCGGCGACTCTCAGGGGTATTTGCCAAACTCCGGGGAAAGGGTCGACTGAACGAAGACGACGTCAGTGAGATGCTACGTGAAGTCCGTGTGGCCCTACTCGAAGCCGACGTTAACTTCGCGGTTGCCAAAGAATTTATTGCCCGTGTGAAGCTGAAATCAGTCGGTGAAGAGCTGTTTTCTTCGCTCGATGCCGATCAAACCCTCATAAAGATTGTCAAAGACGAACTTGTCGAGATGCTCGGTGGCGATGAAACCAAAATGAATTGGGGCTCAGCTCCACCGACGGTCATTTTGATGTGCGGTCTCCAAGGCTCGGGTAAGACCACCACCACCGCAAAGCTCGCGAAGTGGTTCCTCGAACAAGGAAAAAAACCAATGCTTGCCGCATGCGATATCCAGCGTCCCGCAGCGATTAAGCAACTCGAAGTGCTCGGCGAGCAGGTCGGAGTGGCGGTATTCACCAAAATGGACGGCACTAAGCCTCCCCAGATCGCCAAGGAGGCACTTGAACGGTGCAAGTACCTTCTCAATGACGTCTTGATCGTTGATACCGCTGGCCGAACCACTATTGACGACGCCCTGATGAGTGAGCTTGAGGACATCTATAAGGCGGTCAATCCTCACGAATCCTTTTTAGTTCTCGACGCAACAACTGGACAGGAAGCAGTGAATGTCGCCGAAGCTTTTCATGCTCGCGTCAAGGTTACAGGCGCAATTTTCACAAAATTAGACGGCGACACCAGGGGTGGCGCAATGCTTTCTGTGCGTCAGGCAACCAACGTTCCGGTTCGATTTACGGGTGTCGGTGAGCAAGTTGATGCCCTCGAACTGTTCTATCCCGACAGAATTGCACAAAGAATTTTAGGAATGGGCGATGTCCTCGGATTAATTGAAAAAGTCGAAAAAGCTTTCGACGCCGAGGACGCGGCCGGGCTTGAAAAGAGCTTTGGCAGCGGCTCGATGGACTTCAATATGATGCTCCAGAGCTTCAAAATGATGAAAAAAATGGGCAATATGAAGAATATTGTCAAGTTGATTCCGGGCCTCTCCGCTTCCCTGCCCGAAGGGGCTTTGGACCAAGTGGATGACAAGCAAATTGCCAGGACTGAAGCAATCATCCTCTCAATGACTTTCAAAGAGCGTATAAATCCAGATATAATAAACGGTTCGCGCAGAAAGCGAATCGCAGCTGGCAGCGGTACATCGGTCGAAGAGGTCAACCACCTCATAAAGCAAATGTATGAAATGAGACGTGGCATGAAGCAAATGTCGAAAATGCAGCAGCGATACAGCAAACTTAAGCGCAAGCGATGATTTTAAAACCATGGTTAAAATTAGATTGCAAAGACTTGGGAACAAAGGACGTCCGTTCTACCGAGTAGTTATTTCCAAGAGTGAAGCGGGTCGAAACGGCGCCGCAGTCGAGAATATAGGTATTTACAACCCAATTTCTCAGCCCAAAGAAATCCGAATTGATGAAGCTCGAGCCTTGTATTGGCTCCGAAACGGCGCTGAACCAACGGAAACGACGGCTTACCTTTTAAACAAACTTGGCATCTTGCCAAAGTTTCTTGAAGAAAGACCTGCTCAGAAGCGAAAGTACAAGTTCCTTGACCGCACAACCGCGGCTATCAGCAAGCGGAACGCCGTTGAAGTCCCTGGCACTGCCAAAAAGGAAGCTCCTACAAAGGCAGAGGCAGCTCCTGCGGCTGTAGCCGTTGAGGAAGTTGTTGAAACTCCTGCAGCTGTCGAAGCACCCGTGGCAGAGGAAACTCCCGCTGTAGTTGAGGCACCTGTCGTTGAAGAAGCTCCGACAGCAATTGAAGAAGTCGCGACCGAAACCGAAGCACCCGCAGTTGAAGAAGCATCTGCAGCAAAAGAATGAGCTATTCCCCTTTTGTCGAAGAAATTGTAAAGAGCATCGTTTCTGATCCCAACAGTGTTGAGATCGACGAGGTTCTCGAAGGTAACACCCGAACATTCAACGTTCGAGTAGCCCAAGACGATGTCGGAAAGGTCATTGGCAAGAGTGGTCGAGTAATATCGGCAATTCGACAAGTTGTAAGCGCAATCGCTTCCAAGTCGAAAGAAAAGGCCTACGTTAAGATCGTAACCGAATAAGGTCAAAATCATGGTTCAAACTGGACAGGTAGAAATTGCCTGTCCAGTTTTTTGTTTATGGACGCTGTAAAACGAACTCAAGTAGGAAGAATCGCGGGAGCCTTTGGTCTCCGGGGCCAGCTCAAGGTCGAACTTATCTCTAACTTTCCTGCCCGGTTCGATAAAGGCAACACCTTGTTCATCGACAACGTTGCCTACAAGATTCAAGAGAGCCAACTCCACAAAGGTCGCCCGCTGATCAAATTATCTGGGATTGACCATATTTCTGTTGCGGAGAAATTTCAGTGGAAGATCCTGGAAGCCGAAGGCGAACCCCAACTTGAGACGGACGAATTTCTCCTCGAAGACCTGATCGGGCTCAAAGTCATTACCGTTGAAGGTGAAGAACTTGGGACGGTGGACGACATCGAGGACTATCCGGCTCATGAGGTCGTTTTGGTCGCGGGGATCCGGATTCCTTTGATCGATCACTTCGTCATGGACATCGACCTTGAAAAAGGTGTCATGACGGTGAAACTGATTTATGGGATGAAGCCAGGCGAAGAATAAGAAAAGTTAGCAGTTTGCAGTCTGCAATTGCCAGAAAATGCATCAGGGTCTTGCCCTCGCCATTCCAATGAGCTAGCATAAAGGCATGCGCGTGATGATGCTTTCTTGGGAATACCCGCCTCGAATCGTGGGAGGCATTAGTCCGCACGTTTACGAGCTGAGCCAGGAGCTCGTTAAGAAAGGCGTTGACGTTCACGTCATTACAAAATCAACACCATTGGCTCCCGACGAAGAGACCGAGCCAAGCGGTGTCCATGTCCATCGGGTTCACCTGGATGAAATTCCAAATGACTTTGTTCACGAGATTCAGTTGCTCAACTTAGCCACGGAGCGTCGAGTACGAAAATTACTGGAAGATTGGCGGCATGGAGGCGAACCGACACTTTTCCACGCTCACGATTGGCTGTCACTCGATGCGGCTCGAACCCTAAAGTACGAATACAAGTTGCCCATTGTTGCGACGCTGCACGCGACTGAATGGGGACGTCACGGCGGGATATTTAGCGACACAAGCCGATACATAGCCGAACAAGAATATTGGTTGACCTACGAGGCATGGAGATTGATCGTGTGCTCCGAATTTATGCACGGAGAAGCCGTTCGATTGTTCAATTGCCCTTACGACAAGGTCGATGTGGTCTACAACGGTGTGAATGCTGTGAAGTTCCAATTTGAGTGGGACGAAGACGATCGCCAGAAGCTTCGCCAACAGTTTGCCGAGCCGAACGAGAAGGTTGTCATCTACGTTGGTCGGTTTGTGCGCGAGAAGGGCATCCAAGTGCTTCTCAACGCCGCCCACGTGGTTCTGGCCGATCAACCCAATACGAAGTTTCTGATTGTCGGTGGCGGACATCGTGAGCGATTTGAAAAATTTGTCGACTGGGCAGGTCTGGGAGATCGAGTCGTCTTTGCTGGCTTTCGGGCTAACCGTGCCCTCCATGAGCTTTACCGGTGTGCAGATGTTGCAGTGTTCCCGTCGCTTTACGAGCCATTTGGAATTGTTGCCTTGGAAGGTATGGCGGCTGGGGTCCCGGTCGTCTCTTCGGATGCCGGTGGGCTCAAAGAGGTCGTGCTGCACGAAGAGACAGGTCTTACAAGTTTTGCCAACGACCCATCATCGTTAGCTTGGGCAATCAGAGAAGCGCTAAACAATCCAAAAAAGAGCCAGGAAATGGCGGCAAAGGCTCGAGAGCGGCTTAGCGAAGATTTTAAATGGTCACACCTTGCCGACCAGACCGCCCACATTTACGATCGAGTATGGACCGAATTTCTTGACAGTTACTGGGCAGAAAATACGGTCTGGCCGGTCTCGCCAGGAGCAGAAGACCGTTACCACCAGATGCAACTTGCCGAAAAGGCGAGGGCG
>JAYVXG010000174.1:0-7349 GCA_043785475.1 Armatimonadota bacterium | reverse complement strand
GTAGGTAAGGTTCGACCATGAAGTGGCTCGTTCCGGTTTTGGTGATCTTAACCTTTGCTATATTTCTGTGGGTGTACACCATCATCGGATTGACCTTCGTCAATCGCTGGTCCCAGCCGACGCAAGGCAAGGTTGGCGACAAGCTTTACAGTTCAAAGCAACCAAACGACCTTGACTACCATAGTCATGGCCCTTACGAACTACTCGTAACCAGGCAGTTGAGCCGAACCTATCCGTTTGCCGAGACTCAGTACGCAACCATCGAAATCTTCCATGCAGGTGAGACTCATGAAGCTCATTACGGCTGGTCGATGGATATTGGCTGGTCTGGTTTTGATACCATGACCACAAAATGGACTGCAGATGGTGTTGAACTTGTAAAAGAAGGCGGCCTCCGACTTTTCATCCCCAAGAAATATTTCATCGGTGGGAGATAAGATTGCCGTTCCTTATCACGGCGAGAATTGCTTGGAAACCGGTCCAGTACGGAATTTCGCGGTAGTCGCGGTATGGCCAGATGACAAGGTCGGCGAGCTTTCCTGGTTCCAACGAACCGATCTTGGCTCCTCGCTTCAGGCTGTACGCGGCGTTGATCGTCGTCGCGGTGAGCGCTTCGGCGGCGGTCATGTGCATTTTAGCCACGCCTAGCGACATGCAAAACGGCAGCGACGGAGTCGGAGAAGAACCCGGATTGAAGTCGCTGGCGAGCACATAAGGAAGTGCCTCGCCTCTCAAGACTCGAAAGTCGGGGTAATGGTCCGAACCGATGCCGTAGACCGAGCCGGGGAGCAGGATTGGAGTCACGCCCTTGATTCCCATCATCGCGATCCCTTGGATGTTCGAATACTCCAGGTGGTCGGCGGTGTCGGCTCCGATTTGGGAAGCGAGTAGCGCGCCGCCCGAATCTCTCATTTGGTCTACGTGGAGTCGAACCCCTAAGCCAAGTTGCTTGGCTGCTTCGGCGTATCGTTTGGCGTCTTTGCTATCGAAGTACTTGTCTTCGACGAACATGTCGACGTACTCGCATTCTTTGGCCACGGCCGGCAACATGTCATGAATCAGATGGTTCATGTAATCCAGCTTGGTATTCGCTTCGGGCGGAATTGAGTGAGCGCCAAGAAAGGTGCGGACAACCGTGAGTCCGGTCATCTCTAAGTCTTTGGCCACCCGGAGCATTTTCAATTCAGTTTCAAGATTGAGACCGTAGCCGGATTTGATTTCCGCCGTCGTGGTTCCGCAGCGAATCATCCATTCGGCGTGCTGTTTTGACTGTTCGAAAAGCTCCTTCTCGGTTGCCTTTCTCGTTTTTTTGACCGTCGAGAGGATTCCGCCGCCACGGGCCGCGATTTCTTGATACGAGACTCCTTGAGCTCGTTCTTCGAATTCGTCGGCTCGATTTCCGGCGAAGACGGCGTGGGTGTGGGCATCGACGAAGCCCGGAGTCACCAAACCGCCACCGGCGTCGATTTCTTCGTCGGCTT
The DNA here is from genome assembly GCA_043785475.1 of Armatimonadota bacterium. GTDB lineage: Bacteria > Armatimonadota > Fimbriimonadia > Fimbriimonadales > Fimbriimonadaceae > Fimbriimonas. Next base: position 5,868 of record JAYVXG010000174.1, on the reverse strand, counting down.
CAAAGTTAGGAGCATCTTCTCGCCGACCGGCGAAGGAAATTTTGCCGTGCTCGATATGAACTTCGCCGTTTTGAAGAGCGCCGATGTCGGACATTTCGGCTTTGTAGCGGCCTCTGGCAGGACCGCGCATGGTGACCAACTGACCAATATTTCTGATAGCTGACTTCATGAACTGGCGAGAACCCCTGATGCGAATTCTAGCAGACAGGCGGCGCAGACCATTGCAGTACAGGAGTTAATATCAAGTTCGGGATCGAGTTCGACGATGTCCATCGCGAGGACCTTTTTGTTCTTTCCTGCGATCCGTGAGGCCTGCCTCACCATATTGGGAGTGAGCCCGCCGGGACGAGAGCCCGGACAGCCGGGGGCGAAGGCGCGGTCCAAAACATCGATATCGAGATCGAAATAAACGGCCTTGACTTTGGAGGACAGTCGATAGAGCTCGTCAGTAAAAAAGTCGTCAAACTCGGGTCCGAAGCACTGCTCGGCGGTGATCCAGCGAATGCCATACTCTTTGCCATAACGTGCATATTCAGGCGAGTTTGCGAATGATTGAAGCCCAATTTGTACAATATTCTTCCCGGGTAGGCCATCTTCGATGAGACCTCGGACTGGGTTTCCGTTCATCGGTCCGTCGTCGAGGTGACGCAGGTCGAGGTGGGCGTCGAGCGTGATAACACCGATTTGGTCTAGTTCAAGATTTTGGCTTTGGGCGAGAGCTTTTACGGCGGATCTCGTCACCCCGTTATCCCCGCCAAGGAAGATTGCACGACCCTGTTTGCAGACGTCTTCAATACTCTCCGGCTCGTGGCTCGATCCGTGGTTCTGGACCTTGAGATGGCGAAGATCGGAGTCCTCGGAAAAGCTGTAGGTTCCAAACCGAAAGAGAGCTTCTCGAATCGCTTTTGGTGCGAGATGACACGAACCTGGCGTTACTGAACGGTTCATCGGCACGTCGAGGATATGCAACGTCGCCTTAGGATCGAGACAGTCTCCCGCCAACCAATTAGACGCTCTATTCCAGCCTGGGTCTTCGTATGCCATCATTGCTCACTCACCTTTTCAGCGAGACAAGTCTCGCAGGACAAAGCTCGGACAAGTCCAAGCACTCCCCGTTCATTGAATCATTGGTATCTTTATTCCCGATTCTTGGGCGAAAATAGTAGCTTCATCGTAACCGGCGTCAGCGTGGCGGATGACTCCCATTCCGGGATCTGAGGTGAGGACTCGCTCCAAGCGTTTCGCGGCGGCGTCGGTTCCGTCAGCGACGATGACCATTCCAGCGTGTTGCGAGTAGCCGATTCCGACTCCGCCACCGTTGTGGATACTGACCCAAGTGGCACCCGCTGCGGTGTTGACTAATGCGTTGAGCAGGGCCCAGTCCGCGACGGCGTCGCTGGTGTCTTTCATGGACTCGGTTTCCCGGTTGGGCGACGCCACAGAACCACAGTCGAGGTGGTCTCGACCAATTACGATCGGAGCTTTGATTGTCCCATTTCGTACAAGATCGTTGATGGCTATTCCCATTTTGGCGCGTTCGCCGTAACCGAGCCAGCAGATACGGGAGGGAAGGCCCTGGAAGTGAATTTTCTCTTTTGCAAGCTTGAGCCATCGCTGGAGGGAGTCGTTTTCTGGAAAAAGTTTGACTGCCAATTCGTCAGTGTGGCGAATGTCTTCCGGGTCACCCGAAAGGGCAGCCCAGCGGAACGGACCTTTGCCTTCACAGAATAGCGGACGGATGTATTCGGGCACGAAGCCGGGGATGTCAAAGGCGTTGGCGACTCCTGCTTCGAGAGCGTATGTACGGATATTATTACCGTAATCGAAGGTAATTGCCCCTAGTCTCTTCATTTCAAGCATGGCCTCCACGTGAACTCCCATTGTGGTGACACTTTTGGAACGGTATTCGTCAGGATTTGATTTTCTAAGATTTACCGCTTCGCTTAGGGACATGCTATTTGGTACATATCCGTAGATCGGGTCATGGGCGCTGGTTTGGTCAGTAAGGATGTCGGGAATCACGCCGCGAGCAATCATTTCGGGGAGGACGTCGGCGCAGTTCCCGACTAGACCGATGCTAATTGCCTCATAGTTTTTCTGGGCCTGCTCGATAATCGGCACCGCCTCATCGAGGCTGTGAACCATTTGGTCGATGTAGCCAATGTCAAGCCGCTTTTGAATGCGACTCGGGTCAACGTCGATGCCGAGGAATACGGCACCGTTCATGGTGGCTGCGAGGGGTTGAGCGCCACCCATGCCACCGATTCCGCCGCTGACAATAAGTTTGCCAGCAAGCGAACCACCAAAGTGGCGATCCGCCGCCGCCGCGAAGGTTTCGAAGGTGCCTTGGACGATGCCTTGACTGCCGATGTATATCCACGAACCTGCGGTCATCTGCCCGTACATCATAAGGCCAAGCTGTTCCAGTCGTCCAAATTCTTCCCAATTTGACCATTTCCCAACGAGGTTGGAATTGGCGATGAGAACGCGGGGAGCGTCAAGATGTGTGCGGAATATGCCAACCGGCTTTCCGGATTGGACCAGAAGGGTTTCGTCGTTTTCGAGACTTCGAAGAGAACGGATAATGGCTTGGAGCGCCTCGGGGTTTCGGGCGGCTTTGCCGGTCCCGCCGTATACGATAAGGTGTTCGGGGTCTTCTGCTACCTCGGGATCGAGGTTATTCATGAGCATTCGAAGGGCGGCTTCTTGTTGCCATCCTTTGCAAGAAATTTCGGTTCCGGTGGCGGCTTTCATAATCTACTAACTGCTTTTGGGAATTGGACGTTTGGAGTTTGATGAGGGCCCAAGGTTATTTTCAGCAAGACAAGTTTTGCCGTCCAAAGCGCGGACAAGTCCGGCGCACTCCCCATAGGAAAGATGTTACTTACCATGTTGGTTCCAGCCCTGAGTCGAAGATTCCTTGGCGGATGGCGGTTGCTACGTTTTCGATGTCGTTTGACAATGATCGGTCATGGATGACCGGGGGCGAAATATTGCGCAGCTTGTCGTACGCTGCGAGGGCTCCTTTTCCAGGCTTGAGAGGCTTGCGGTATTCGAGGCCCTCGGCGGCGGCGAGGAGTTCGATTGCGAGTCCGCGTTCGACGTTTTCGACGATTTTGCGGAATTTGAGGGCACTGGTCATTCCCATTGAGACGTGGTCTTCTTTACCGCCGGAAGTCGGTACTGAGTCGATGCTGGCGGGGTGAGATAGCACCTTGCAGTCGTTGAGGAGAGCGGCAACGGTGACATGGGGCATCATGAACCCGGAGCTTGTTCCGGCGTGGCTACTTAAGAACGGCGGCAGTCCTTCGTTGGAGTCGGGATTTACTAATCGATCAACTCGCCGTTCAGAGATGCTGAGGAGGTCGGTGGTGACGATGGCGGCGTAATCGAGGGCGTAAGCAAGGGGGGCGCCGTGGAAATTTCCGCCCGAAATAACATCACCGGTGTCCGAAAAAACGAGGGGATTATCGGTGGCGGCTCCGGTTTCATTTTCCAGGGTTTCTTGGGCGTGTTTGAGAGCGGAGCGGGCGGCACCGTGAACCTGGGGTATGCACCGGAGGCAGTAGGCATCTTGCACGCGGGAGTCGTTCTCGCGGTGGGATTCCCTTATTTCCGAGCCAATAAGGAGGTTTCGAAGATGAGTTGCGCTGTCGATTTGTCCTTGGTGACGTCGGGCTTCGTGGATGCGTGGGTCGAAGGCGGAGGGGGTTCCCGTGAGTGCTTCGAGGGTCATGGCTCCGATGACGTCGGCGACGTGGACGCACCGAAGGGCACGGGCGAGGGCGAGGCATCCGACTGCGCCGATGGCCTGGGTTCCGTTGAGGAGAGCAAGACCTTCTTTGGATTCGAGGATGAGGGGTTTGAGGGCGTGTTGTTTGAATACTTCGGTACTGGGTCGTCGCACATCGCCATCCCAACATTCTCCTTCTCCGATCATTGCGAGGGCCAGATGGGCGAGGGGCGCAAGGTCGCCGGATGCTCCGACTGAGCCTTGGCTTGGAATTACGGGGGTGATGCGGTGGTTGAGCAAGTCAACGAGCATCTCGAGGACTTCGACTCTGGCTCCGCTATAGCCTTGGGCGAGAACGTTGAGGCGGAGGAGCATCATCGCTCGGGTCTCGGGAATGCTGAGGGGGTCGCCGACGCCGACCGCATGGCTGCGGACGAGGTTTAGTTGAAGCTGCTTGAGCTCGTCGTTGGGAATGTGGACATCGGCAAGGCGTCCGAATCCAGTGTTGATGCCGTAGACAACCTGCTTTTTGGCGACGATTTGGTCGACGACGTCGCGGGATTTTTGGACGATTTCCTTGGTTTTCGAGGACAGTTGAACCTGCGATTTGCCGTGAGCAATTTCGAAAACTTGGGTGAGGGTGAGCGGTTGAGGCTCGACGGTGAGCACGGGATTAGTTTACTAGCTTTGACCGTCGCCATATCGGGCGTAAAATAGGTTGACGCATGAAATTCAACTATGCGCGACCGATGCTGGTTTACCTATTCCTTTTCTTTTGGGTCGGTACTGGGGCGATGTACTACTCTCAATATTTGATGGCGGAGCAGAACCTGTCGCCTTTTGTGATGGGTGGCATATTGATTGGGGTCGCGGTAATGGCAACGGTGACTCACAAAGCCTTAACTCGGACTCATTTATTGTTGGTTGGAAATGAACTCTCAGAGTTTGACCGTAAGGGCAGATTGGTTCGAACGATCTCGATTGATGATGAGACAAGCATATTTTTGAAGCCGGATCCAAATTTCAAATTGAGAACCATTTGTGAAGTTCATAGGGGGACAGATTTGATTTCGGCAAAAAGTAGTTTGCATCGTTTTGACGATTACATAATCGGACTCGGGAAAATTCGACCAATAGTGGTCGATGCGTCAGAAATCAATCCAGATTAGAATTTCGATGCCTTTGTCGTGCAGCCTACTTTGTAGGAAATCTGCCAGCCTCACCGGCATGTCGGAAGGGATGATCTATTACTGGATTCGGGCATGAAGTAGTTAAAAAAAGGGTTAATTTTTGCTCAAATTTAAGTAGACATTATTCTACTTAAATTGTGTTAAAATTCCTTCATGACTTTCGCGACCCGCTCCTCGTCCGACCTCATCCGCACACCAAAGCTGCGCCACGTCCATCTCCTCGAACACAATCGCGTGCGACTTCTCAACACCATCCTCTATTGCCGCCAGAACAAAATCCGCAGCCTCTTCATCGCTGAGCAAGACAGTTCGCGCCCACTCTATCTCAAATTTTCTTACCTGCAACCCCAACTCTGCACCGTCACCAGCATCATGTGTTTCGGCCCCGAAGAGCACGAAGCGATCGAGATCGCCAAAGCCATCATGACCTACGACATAGGGCGCGAGGTGCCAATCATGGTTATCAACAAAGACACTCCGACGTTCTCATTTATTCTGGTTGTGGTGTAGCGAGTGACCAACCCAGCCGTCATCCTGTGGGTGGAACTCATGGAGTTCTACATCGATCCCACCGCGACCGATAAATCCCAAATCGTGCATCGTGGAGACACCGTGCTCGATGTCAACGCCCTCGCCCGCAAACGCGGGGTTACGCGCGGGTTGCTGACCAAACAAGCTCGGGCCATTCTCAGCGAAGGTGAATTCATCCCGTGGGAATCCGAAACCTACCTCAAAAAACAGGCTGATTGGCTGGACCTCTGCATCGCCTTTTCGAACATCATCGAGCCCGCCGACCAGCATGCGGCTTGGATCGATCTGAGCGCGCACCCCGACCCAATCCATATTGCCGATGAACTCTTTCGTACTGTTCATCGCGAGACGAAGCTCTCGATTAGCTCGGGCATTGCCTCGACTAAATGGATGGCGCAACTTGCGGCAAAATAC
>JAYVXG010000173.1:0-7350 GCA_043785475.1 Armatimonadota bacterium | reverse complement strand
CATATAAAGTCTCGAACCTGCTTGTCTCCATGATTGGGCGAAGTTTGGTCAATTCTCTGCACGGCACCCCTGAATAGCTTGCTTGTTTCGGCGGCCTTCGTCTGAAAAATGAGGCTGGGTGAGTTCCCTTCAGCGTTATAAGCAGTTACTACAACAGGACTGCTCAAGCCATTTACAGAGCAAGAAAAAGTTGATTCGTTGACCTTCGCGACTTTGCATCCACCAGGAAGCTGAAGGAACGCTGTCTTTCCGCCAATGGTGACTGGCTGAGAAATTGGCAATTTCTTTGCGGGGCCAGGGGACGGCTTGCTGATGTGAACTTTTCGTTCCACGGTAACTGCCGTTTGCTTGGCCTGAATGATTTTGACTTCTCGCATGGACTCGAGAGTCGAAAGCAAGAATGGCTCGACCTTGTCAAAATCCGCAGTAGGACCCGAAACAGAGATGACAAATTTTGACTTGATTGGTCGGAAGAGAACTCCTCGGACGGTTGTCGTGTCTCCCTTCGAAAATCGGGTAAGGGCCAACGGTGAGGTCATGATGTCGACTTTCCACTGTCTTTCGACGGTGTTTCCTCCGACAGTAAGGACATTCTTGGCGGCTTCCAAAAATCCATCCACGTCTTTCGATTCATCGTTGACATATCCAATGTCCATTTTCCCGAATATCTTTGATCCAGGCACTGGAACCTTTAATGACGCGCTAACAGTCCCATCCTTTGGGTTCTGTGCCCATGATTTAGGGACAGATACGGCGAGCCCGGCAGGTTTGACATCGACGGTTCGTAGATCATTTGGTTTAGCTCCTTGCAAAGCTAAGGATGTGAGAAGAATGGATACAACTGTCATGGCTCTATTGGATTATGGACGGGTTAGATCGGTAATGGTTTTCATATTGAGGCAAGATAATTTCCTAATTGGTAGAGAACTCTGCCTCGATGGCTAATTTCGTGTTTTTGCTGGGCGGTTAATTCGGCCATGCAGCATCCGAGTTCTGGGAGGAAAAAGATAGGATCATAGCCAAACCCACCACCTCCACACGGTTCTTCGGCGATGATGCCTTCACAGGTTGACTCAAACACTTTGGCGTGGTGATTTGGTCCAACAAGGGCAACGCTACATCGAAAACGGGCGCTTCGGCTCTCGCTTTTTTTGAGAAGCGATAGAATTTTGTCCATTTTTTCAGGAAAAGGCAAAGCTTCGCCACCAAAACGTTTGCTGTAAAGTCCCGGCGCGCCATCGAGGGCGTCGATTTCTAGGCCCGCGTCGTCGGCGACGCACCACTCCCCGCAAAATTCAAAGGCGGAGTTTGCTTTGATCGTTGCGTTTTCGGCGTAAGTCGTGCCGGTCTCGTCGGGTTCTGGGGCGCTATCAAAATCGGCGAGCGTCAAGAGCTCGATATCAGGAAATCGAGCCCCCAATATGGTGAACATTTCGCCCGCCTTTTTCCGGTTATGAGTCGCAATAACCAGCCGAGAAATCATGGCAAACCGAGAACTTCTCGCTGTGCAACCATTAGTTCATCGCACCCTTTTTTGGCGAGCTTGAGCATTCTTCCGAGAGTATCGGCACCAAACGGTTCGCTCTCCGCGGTTCCCTGAACTTCAACAAATTTGCCAGAGCCGGTCATGACGACATTCATGTCGGTGTCGGCGACGCTATCCTCATCATAATTGAGGTCAAGCACTTCATTTCGTCGGTAGACACCAACAGAAATTGCTGCAATTTGATCCTTTAAAACATCTTTTTTGAGTGAACGGTTCTTCTTCAGATATTCCAGTGCGTCATAAAGGGCCACATATGCCGCAGTTATGCCCGCGCATCGGGTTCCGCCGTCGGCTCTAATCGCGTCGCAGTCGAGGGTGATCGTTCGTTCACCGAGGTTTTCGAGGTCAACAACGGCTCGCATGGCGCGACCAATAAGCCTCTGGATTTCCATTGACCGTCCATTTGGCTTCATGAGCGAGCGATCGTTTCGCTGTCGGCCGGAGCGAGGCAACATCGAATACTCGGCGGTTATCCAGCCGCTTCCTTTTCCTTTCATAAAGGGCGGAACTCGCTCTTCGACGGAGGCCGTGACGAGCATGTGGGTGTCTCCGAGTTTGAGTAAACAGGAGCCCTCCGCAAACTTCGCGAATCCACGATCGAATTCAAAGGGTCTTAGTTGGTCAGGCTCACGGCCATCAGGTCTCATACTCCCTTTAGAGTACCAGTCGCCTTTACTTCAACACAGAATTCCAGCTAACCTAACGACATGTTCTCCGTTGCCCTGTCTTTTCTATTGGTCGGCCACGCTCAAGTAGGGCCGTTAACGAAAGCGGAATCATCTGGATTCAGAGAAACCTCAACCTATACCGATGTGATCAAGTTTCTCGAAGACTTGAAGGGCACCGGTGCACCAATCGACATCCGATTTAGTGGAACCAGCTTCGAGGGTAAGAAAATTCCGATGGTTATTGCGGCCAGACCGATGGTCACGGATCCGGCCGAAGCGGCGAAATCAGGCAAGCTCATCATATATATTCAGGCAAATATTCACGCTGGTGAAGTGGAAGGGAAGGAAGCCGCGCTGCAGTTGCTACGAAAATATTGCCAAAAGGATTCGACGGTTCTGAAGAAGGCAATCCTTATTGTTCAGCCAATTTACAATATCGACGGAAACGAAAAGTTTGGGCCTCAGAGTCGAAATAGGCCAGGACAGAACGGACCTGAATCGGTTGGAGTTCGGCCAAACGGGATGAATCTTGACCTCAACCGCGATTGCATGAAAGCAGAATCGACCGAGATGCAGGGGGTTCTCAGGTTCATTTATCCCTGGAATCCTCATGCGATGTTTGACCTTCACACAACGGATGGTACAAGACATGGGTATCAAATGACCTACGCTGGGCCACTAAACCCCAATACCAATCCCGCCATTCAGAAATACGAATTGGACGAACTTCTTCCTCAAGTGCGAAAGACGATCAAGACAAAGTTTAACCGGGACCTTTTTGACTACGGCAATGGCGAAACGACCGATGGGAAATGGCGATTTGAAACCTTCGGCGCTGAGCCTCGATACGTGACGAACTATGCCGGTTTGAGAAATACGCTGTCAATTCTTAGCGAAGCGATGGTGTACGAAACGTTTGAAGATCGGATCAAGGACACTGAACATCTGGTGGACGAAAGTCTGCAAAAAATGCTGAAGGATGCGGCAAGAATAAAGGCGATGCGCCGGCAAGCCGACGCCCAGATCATTAAATGGGGCAACAATCCGGTCTCTGCCCAGCAACTAGCCACTCGATATAAAATTCACCTTCGGGGAACTGAGCCGGTTTTGCTCGAAAAAAACTTGATGGCCGGCGGTCGGCGGTCCGGACCAGTTCGGGATATCCAGACCACCTTGATGCCCGTGTTTGATCGGTTTGAGGGCAGCCGATTCACGTCGTTGCCGTATGGCTACATCGTTCCTAAGAGCGCGACAAAGGCGATTGAACTGCTGAAATTGCACGGCATTGAGATCGCCGAGATTACCGACGGTCAGGGCCTAATTTCGACAGAACAAATGATCGTTTCGAAGTTTGACCAGGCAAAAGTCGCGTTCCAAGGCCACAAGTTGATCACCCTGGAAGGGAAGTGGGTGACTTCCACAGAGCCATTAGAAGGCTACTTTGTTCGAACGGGTCAGCCGCTTGGTCTACTCGTTTTCGACCTTTTGCAGCCTGACACAATCGATGGATTGACCGCGTGGGGAGTGTTTGGAGAGGCGTTTCCGGTGGGCTCCGTCCACCCAGTTTTACGGGTTTCTTTGCCGGTGAAGCTAAAACTAAAGATAAATTGACTAGAATAGTACGCGATGCGTTTATTTTTGGTCGGTTTAGTTTGCATAGTCTCATGCCTCATTCTAGGTTGCGGCGGTAGCAATGCCGGTGGACCCTCGGGAACGGTCAACGGGATTACCATCAATCCAAGTCCAATTCACCTGAAACCGAACGAAAGTATTCAACTGACGGCAATTTTAGACGGGGGCTCTGCCCCAATAACGTGGACGGTCAATACGCCAAGCGGGGGGATGGTTACTCAGTCCGGAGTCTATAGCGCACCTAAGGCCTCTGGGACCTATGAAGTTCTGGTTGCCTTGACTTCAAATCCTGCAAAATTTGGTAAAACGAACGCAATTGTTGACTCCGGGTATTTCATCACAATTACCAATTCTTTGGCTTCTTCGGGGCCATTCTTTGTTCCCTTCAACGGCGACCTACAATTTGTCGCAAAAGTAAATGGTTCGGCATCCAGCGAAGTGACGTGGACGACAGACTTCGGGTCAATTTCATCGACAGGTCTGCTGACTGCACCAAGCACGCCAGGAACCGCGAATGTTAAAGCTACGAGCGTAGCGGATCCCGGTAAGTCGATCACATTTGCGGTGGGCGTGGTTCCGCCAGTTTCGATCGTCAATGGCTCGCTCACAAAACTTGCTTTGCCTCAATCCCGATTCACATTCGCTGCCAAGGTGAATGGAGTCGTGTCCGGCAATGTTGACTGGACTTCGGATACCGGCACGATAACAACTGCAGGAATTTGGACGGCGGATTCTTCGTTCACCGGCACGGCCACTATTACGGCAACCAGCAAATCTGACAGCTCTAAATTTGATACGACTACGGTAACCGTGGCTCCGACTCTCAATGTACGCTTTTCTTACCTGAATGTGGGGGATGTAGTCCTTTCATTGCGACCAGACTTGGCACCAAAAACGTGTGCGAACCTGGTTTCACTTGCAAACGAGAAGTTTTACGATGGAATTTTTGTCCATCGATATGAAGCTGGTCTAGTTGTGCAATGGGGAGACCCGTTGACCAAGACCAAGCCGTTAACTGATCCAGCGATAGGCACTGGCGGTCCTGGTTACACGATAGATTTTGAACCCAACTCCCTGTTGAACGTCAAATATTCTCTGGGTATGGCGCGCTCTAGCGGACTCAACACGGCAGGAAGTCAAATCTATATTAATCTTGCAGATAATACTGGGTTCGACGGCTCATACGTTGTCTTTGGGGCGGTCTTTGCCGGGACTTCGGTTGTCGACACTCTTCGGAAAGGCGACAAGATAACCGCTGCTACCGTCGAACTGCCGTGATCGTGGCTCTGGCCATTTTGGGGCTTACGTCATTGACGCCAATACTGACCTACCACGACATTATTGCCGTGCGAACTAAAGATTCCAAATGGTTTGACTGTACAGTCAAAGAGTTCGAGGATCAAATTACTTGGTTCAAGAAACGCCATGCAGTGTTTGTCGGCACGAGCACGGTCTATAAATCTCTGTCCGCGCAAAAACCCTTGCCGTCGAACGCGGTTTGCGTTACATTTGCTGACAATTATCTTGGCTTTTACAAATTCGCTTGGCCGATTTTGAAAAGGGAAAGAATTCCCGTGACCCAATTCGTTCATACCGGCTTTGTTGGATCAAATGTGGGACGCCCAAAACTAACCTGGGCGCAACTTATTGAGCTTGATCGAAGTGGCCTGGTCACCATCGGATCGCAAACCGTGACTCATCCTGCGGACTTAACGTCGATGTCTACTTCGGAGGTACTTTTCGAGTTTACGAAGTCCAGGCATGACCTAGAGTCAAAATTGGGTCATCGAGTCGTGGAACTGGCGTACCCAAACGGAAAGTTTGACGCGCGAATTTCGGCGATAGCCAAAAAGGCCGGATACATCGCAGCCTACACGGAAGCATGCCAGCCATCCGAAAAAGCAAAAAATCTCTTTGAAATTCCTCGGTACGTTCACACTCGCTATCGCGAAGCATGGAAGATCGCCCACCCACGCTCCTAATTCTACAAAGACCCTGAGAATTCAACTTAACTTCGCTGATAACAATAGTAATTGAAGTGCAGGGTTATGAAAATGGATGCTGAGGCTTGCTATTGGATCGGGGATGCTGACCCTCATGTTTTTGAATATTTGAAGTCCCAGGGAATTCCGATTGTCGTTTGGGACAATGAGTGTGACGCGAGCTTCAAGACGGATTCAATTGGCTTTTTTCTCATTCACAGCCGAAATTCGCCCAACAAGTTTGAAGTTGATTTGTTGAACAGTGAAGACAGAAAAGGTCACACCGTTGTTGTTTGGACCGATTCAGCTCATGCGGAAGCCTGGCAAAAAACGGGAGCCGAACTCGTGATCGCGCAGGAATATGACAGCAAATTCGTTCACCTTTTGAATTTTGCAACAAGCATATATAAGGATCGCTTGGAGTGGCGGAAGTCCGAAGATAGATTTGCCCGAACAAGCGATGATCTCCACGCGAGCATCGAGAGCCTTGAAATTGCTTCTCGACGTTTCGAAGCACTGTTTAATGGCCTACCGGTTGGTTGTTTTACATTCGACGCCAAGGGAATGATTCACGAATGGAACACCCTCGCTACGGAGATATTTGGTATTGAAGGCTACCAGGCGTTCCTCAACTATGTTTGGGACACGCTTGATCCAGACTGTAGTGGGGCCTGGTCGGCAGAAGTAATCGACAATATTTTTAATGCTGAGAAGGCAACCGAGTTTGATTGGACGTTCTCCCGAGACGATGGACAGGTGGTTCATCTTGCCTGCAAAATTGTCAGTTTGACAAACAAGAAAGGCGAAGTTGTAGCCGCCATTGCTGGGAATCTTGATATCACTTCGAGAGTCTTGGCTCAGCAACAACTTGAAGAGCAGATGCGGGAAAACCGCAATTACCTACGGGTGATGGAGAAACAGCGTCTGAAACTTCAAGATGCAAACCGTCAATTGCGACGCCTTGCGGTGACCGATGGACTCACCTCACTCACGAACCGCCGACGATTTAATGAGCTTTTGGAAGAAGTTCTGGATCGATCAATCCGACAGAGCCAGACGTTCTCCGTGCTGATGTTTGATATTGATCATTTCAAGATGCTCAACGACGTGTTTGGGCACCAAGCCGGTGACGAAATACTTGAGAAATTTGCGAACGTCCTACGATCGACCGCCCGCCGATACGAGCGGCCCGCCCGTTACGGTGGAGAGGAATTCGCCATCATTTTGGACAACTGCGACAAGACGGCCGCCACAATTGCCGCTGAGCGATTTAGAGGGGCGATCAATACTTTTAGTTGGCCGTACCGGGAAATTACCGCAAGCATTGGTTGTTCAACGTTCACCGGAATCGAAAGTGCCCGTGAAATGATTGAGCAAGCCGACTCAGCGCTCTATTCTTCAAAGCGTAATGGACGAAATCAGGTTAAACACTACGATGACTCTCGTCATGAAGACAAGAAGGCTGCATAAGGATTAGTAAGGCTTGATGGACAATATCGACCGAATTCTCGGCGGTGATGGA
>JAYVXG010000172.1:0-7355 GCA_043785475.1 Armatimonadota bacterium | reverse complement strand
CGAAGCGGCTCGAATTGCGTTCAACATCGCTTCATGCTCTTCCGATGTGTGCATCGGGAAGTTGGCAACTCGGAAGTTATGATCCTTCAGTGGACCGTAGCAAGCGCCCGTCCACATATTCAATTCCTTTGCCCACGTCGCCCGCAAGTCATTCGCATTCAGCGAACCCGAATTGACTGCAAACAAGGTCGGGGAGCGATACTGAGGTTCGGTAACCATGCATCCGAACGATGTATCTTCCAAAGCAGAGTAAAACGCGGCTGCACGATCTCGAACACCTTTTCGAAGCGTATCCAAACCAATCTGTTGGTACTTCTTAACCGCTTTATTTAGCAAATAGACGCCAAGAACGTTAGGCGTTTCCGCCGTCATGTTTTGTGCGGCGTACTCGGCAACTCGAGGAAAAGCGTGAAATGTGCCGATGCTTTGAGTCTTTTCCAATTCTCTTGCTCGCTCCAAGGCTCGCTCAGAAACCACGACCACGGAGAGACCGGCAATGGAGTGAAATCCTTTTTGTACCGACCACATCGCTACGTCAACCAAGTTCCAATCAAGCTGACAATGGGGCATCGACGAAACCACGTCTACCATGAACATCTTGTCGGGGTACCGTCGTGCAAGCTGATGAATCTGGTCCTCAGGCGTCCAAAGTCCGATGCTGGTTTCGTTGTTGGTGATGCAGATCGCTTCTGCGGTGTCCGGAACTTCTATCTCGCCAAAGTTGCCGTCAAATTCGTGTGAATACTTCCATTCGACCGCGTTTCGACCAAGCCAGCCAGCGTATTGATGCCATCTCATAGCGAATTCACCACCAACAGTGTGGAAAGTTTCGGTTGTGGTGAGGCACTGCATGGCCCGCTCCCAAGCTTCGTTCGAGGAGGTCATGAACAAAATAGAGTGGGTATCGGGAATGGAAAGCAACGACTTCAGTCGAGCTTTTACATCGGCATAAAGTTCTAAGAACCAAGGTGAACGGTGAGACTGCCAAACTGCGCCTTCGTCGGCGGCATCCTGGAGCCACTGGGCCATTTCAGGATGAACTTTGGTAGGACCGGGAGCAAGTACGATCGGCTTCATGGGTAGACAACTCTTAGTTTAATCGTTTCGCTGACCTCGCGTATCTCCAAAAGGACCTCATCTGCAATTCGATCAGAAATTTCTGTGACCAGATAACCCACCGAATCCCTGGTTTTAAGGCTCTGACCCACGATATTTACTCCATGTCGAGCGAAAATCGAACTAACATTGGCAACAATGCCTGGCACGTTACCATGGATGTGCAAAATTCTCATTCCTTTCGTGATGGGCGGAAGGTACAAGTCGGGCAAAGAGACCGACCCCAATGTTTCCCCGTTGGCAATGTACTTTAGAAGTCGCTCGGCTACGTAATTGGCAATGTTCCGCTGAGCCTCGATCGTACTTCCCGCGATGTGTGGAGTTAGGATAACATTGGGCAGGCCGCGAAGTACCGATTCAAACGGCTCCGAATTGCTTTTCGGTTCATACGGAAAGACGTCGATCCCTGCTCCGCCGACCTTTCCACTCAGAACCGCGCGGCGCAACGCATCGTAATTCACAACCGTCCCCCGGCTCAGGTTGAGGAAAATAACCCCGGGCTTCATGAGGTCGAACTCTTTATCGGAGATCAGGTTTTTATTGGTAGCTCGACCATCGAAATGAACGCTGATGATGTCTGATTGTTTGAGGAGGTCTTGGAACGAAATGACCCGTTTTGCGTTTCCGTGAGAGAGCTTTTCGGCGATGTCGTAATAGATGACGTCGATGCCGATGCTCTCCGCAATAACCGAAAGCTGGGACCCGATATTGCCGTATCCAATGATGCCAAGGGACTTCCCTCGAACTTCGTACGAACGCTCTGCAGATTTACTCCAGACGCCGTTATGAAGGTTGGTCGAATGTTCGAACACTCGCCGCATCAGCACCATCGCCTCGGACAACGCGAGCTCAACAACGCTTCTCGTGTTGCTAAAGGGAGCGTTGAAAACTGCTATGCCCCTTTCCGCCGCCCCATGAACATCGACATGGTCGGTGCCCACACTAAATACCCCGATCCCCATCAGTTTGGTCGCGGCGGCGACCACGCGGGGAGGCAATTTCGTCCGAGTCCGAACTCCGATGAGTGACACATCCTTGATCGCTTTTACGAGGTCGTCTTCACTAAGTTTCTCACTGACCTGTTCGACCCGGTACCCTTCGTTTGAAAACTTATCGGCGGCCTCTTGGTCGATATTATCCAGCAACAAGACCTTAATTTTGCTTCGAGGATAAGAATATCGCGTCGGTAAGTCCGTTTCGGCCAGAACTTCATCGATCCCATAGACCACTCGATTCGCCTTCGCCATCACGGCTTCACGCTCAACAATTTCGGCGAAGCAATAGAATTTGTCCGCCGCACCTGCCTCCCGAATCTGGTAGTCAGTATATCCGTCGCCCACCACAATGAGTGGCTTTAGGTGGGCGAGCCCACGCGCCACTTCAACCTTCCCGCCCGCTTTGCTCAAGGGGTTTGCTTCGTCAAAACCAATGACTTTGCCTTCGCCATCGAAAACGAACGTGTTTGCATAAAGGTGATCGAGGGGAATTTTAAGCTGGTCGAGAATCGGCTCAACAAACTCACGAAATCCACCGGTGATGACAAAAATGCGATCCGCACTTTTCTGAATCTGCTTTTTGTGAGAGGCAAACGAGGGGGAAATCAGTTTTTGAAGCCGCTTGATGAGCAATTCGAGATGGCTCCGGTTTGCATCAAGTAAGGCAATTCGTCGCACCAATGACTCTCGGAAGTCAAGCTTGCCTTCCATTCCCAACCGGGTTAGGTCGGCGATTTTTGCCTGCCTTAACTTCCGTTCAGGGTGCCTGGCGAGAGAAATCTCTGCGAGGAGATCCAGGGATTCAACGCTGACAATCGTGCTGTCGAAATCGAGAATGAGGGTCGGCTTCATGGGCTTCCATTCGGAGCGCCGTTGCCCAGATGATTCGGTAGTTTACCGTCGAACAATTTGCTCAATCTAAACAAAATCCAAACACCGAGTAGTTAGCATATCGATATGAACTTAATTGTCATAGCTGTATTGGCCTTTCAAAACCAAACCACGCCCAAGAACGAAGTCCTCATCGAAGTCAAAGGTGAGTTTCGAATGATTACGTCGAACGGAATCCCTAATCACGAAATCGGTGCTTTTCCAAACCGAGGGAATCCAAATACGATCAGTCCTCAGCAGTACAAGCTCAAGGTTCCGGCAAACCCCAGAGTAGCCACGCAAGACACCGCCTTGCAGCACCAAGATTTTGGAATCGCAATCAACGGTGTCCCGTTCGATCCATTCACCGCCGAATACTGGAATAACGACCGCCAAGCCAACTGGAATTACGAAGGAATTATCAACGGAACCACGTACCTCGGTATCGACTTCAACAATGCCCACGTTCAGCCAACCGGCGCTTACCACTATCACGCCAACCCGGTTGGGCTCATGAAAAAGCTCGGTAGCAACGGCACCAAAATGGTGCAGATCGGTTGGGCCGCCGACGGCTTTCCCATCTACGGACTGTATGGCTACGAAAAAGCCGACGACCCATCAAGCGGAGTAAAGAAGCTTTCCACGAGTTGGAGATTGAAGAAGGGAACCCGCCCCTCGGGGCCAGGTCTCGCCTACGACGGATCCTTTGTTCAAGACTGGGAATATGTGAAGGGCGCTGGTGATCTCGACGAATGCAATGGTCGATTTGGCGTCACACCAGAGTTTCCTAACGGGACCTACTACTACATTATTTCACAGAATTACCCATGGATACCTCGTGTCTTCAAAGGCAGGCCCGACAATAGTTTCCGTCGCGGCGGCCCCGGTGGTCCTGGCGGTCCGGGTGGTCGTCGACCACCTCCTGGTGCCGGCGGGAAGTAAGGCGAAAGCCAGGAACTAAGTCAAAGTTGTCGGCTACTTCGGCAAGAAGTAAGCGCGAACAAAACAATGCCCCGCGAACTGAGTTCGCAGGGCTTTTTTGTGGATTCTTAGTTTTCGACCAAGATGACGTTGTACGGCTTGCCGTCTTGCCCCACGCCGCAACAGAACATCATATACTTACCGGAAACCACGTTGATCGCCGCCGCCATATCTTCAAATCCATTTCCGAAGGCGAGTCGAACCGTAATTTCGCCCGGACTTGGTTGACTGGTGAAACTGAGCGTGGGGCCACCGCCACCGTCAAAAGTTCCGTCTTCAACTCCCGCCGGAAGCGCATATCCGTGTCCATGCAGAGTTCCGTCGCCATTGCTGGTTACGTCCACGCACTGAGTTTTGCCTTGGTTAATCAAAAATCCTTTGAAATGGCGAGAAGCCAAGTCAGTCAAGTCGATATTTGCCGCTGGTTGTTTAACTCCGATGATTCCGCCAAAATTCGGTCCGTAGTCCAGCACGCAGACACCCGAAGGAGTCATCGCGCCTTTAACCGGGACGCCGTTCGGGCCATTTAAGTCCGTCATGAGACCATTGTCGCCCGTCAAATTTGCGTTCCCATCGGCCAGTTGTGTGCCATCGTTTGCCCACTGATGGGTTATTCCGGTGTAAGAATTCCCGGAAACGTTAAGGGTTGTCCTTCCGTAGGTCTGATCCGTTGCCGCATTAAATCCAACCTTACCAATAGCGACAAAATTGAACTTGACCTGCGGGCCCGCTGGGTTTGAGCCAAGAGAACTCGCGACAATTGGGGGCTTAGTATCTCCACCTACCGGTTTGATAAGGAGAGCCGTTCCCGGGAGTTCAAGTGCATATGCTGCCTGTCCGACCGTTACGCCCGGATCGTCCGTCGTTGCGACCGTTAATTTCATGAAGCCGGTTGGGAGGGTTGACTTTGCTCCACTGTAGTGGAAGTTCAAAGTCTGATTTGTTGCCGTAAAGCTTGTGTCAGTTAACTGCCAAGACCAGACATCACCGGGTGCCTGCGTACCCAGGTAATTGTGTGTAAGACCGCTCGTTGAAGCAGAATTTGCCCCGCCACAACCGCAAAGGAGTAGCCCAAAGCTAAGGTAAGCCCATTTTCTCATAACGAAGGGTTTCCGCAATGCCAGCCTTTTTGTGGCGGGTAAAAATGCCAGCGTTTTGGGAATTGAGAAGTTGATCAAGAGGAATTTCTCAAAATAGTCTGAACCTCGGCGTATCCTGACGGTTATAGAAAAGTTGAACAAAGAAAGGAAGCTGAATTGGACGACCAGACCCACGCTAGATTGATTCACGAACGTGACGCACGCGCCCTCGACCGTTTGGTCGAGGAGCATCATTCAGCACTGTATCGGTTTCTGAGTCAACTGACGAGGAACCAACACGACGCGGAAGACCTCACTCAG
This sequence comes from Armatimonadota bacterium, assembly GCA_043785475.1. Taxonomy (GTDB): domain Bacteria; phylum Armatimonadota; class Fimbriimonadia; order Fimbriimonadales; family Fimbriimonadaceae; genus Fimbriimonas. The sequence continues at coordinate 1,993 of JAYVXG010000172.1, read as the reverse complement.
CAAACGCTCGTAAGGGCAATTGTCGGCGCGGCGAAATTTGATGGGCGCGCTAGCCTTCGTGCCTGGCTACTAGGCATTGCCTTTCACGAGTTTACGAACCACCGCAGACGCCGAATCTTTCTGCCAATTCTTTCGGAGCTTGTCGCGAAAACGACAGCAATCGAATCGATTGACGAAGCCGACGCAATTCGAAGGGCGCTTGCAAAGTTGAAACCAGAGGTCAGGGCCATCTTCCTGTTGCATAACGTCGAGGAACTTTCGGTTGCCGAAATTGCCCAGATGTTGGGCATCGCCGAGGGAACCGTCAAGAGTCGGCTCTTTGCCGCCCGCACGCAACTTCGCTCTCATCTTGAATCAGGAGAACAAACCTATGTCCCCGAAACCTGTTGACATCGACCACGCCTTACAAGTGCTCAAAGCGGACGGCTCGACCGCCGAAATGAGGCTAACCGCGAGGCAAAACCTCAATCGTCCGTCGCGTAGTACGCTTCCAAAGCTGAGCCTTGTCGGACTCGTTGCTACAACCGCTATATTCCTGATGTGGCCAAGAGCCACCGCGGGACGAACATGGGCGCAAGTAGTTCAAGCATCGACTCTGGCCAAAATCACCCATTCAATAACACGAGATGCAAAAGGCCGCCTAACGGAAGACACTTGGAGGACCGGCAAGAAAATTGCCATTGTCTTTTACGGAGTGGATGGACAAGTGACAGACGAAATAAGATCTAACGGGGACAGAATTTTTAGTTCTCATTCAAGCTTTGGTCACCGAATGGGTGCCATCCAAAACCCTAACGCTTGGCTTATTGGAATGGTTAGCGCCGACGACTTTGAAGCGGTCAAGACGTCCGCTAACAACGAGGGTCGCTTGGATCGATTCCTGGTTCACAACGGTTTTGAAATCGTCAGGCAAGAGCCCTTCACGACTTCAAAGGGTCTAGCGACACGATACGAATTGAGGGAGAAACGATCCCCTAAATGGCATGGCCTCGTGGTTGTCGATGAAAAGAGTGGATTGATTGTCGAAACCTCTGACATGGGGGGCAAATACAATTCGACCTTCGAATATCCTCAGTCTGTGAACTCATCAATTTTTGAACCTCGCCCCCAAGTTGTGAAAAATTGCACCGTCTATGAATATGGAAAATTGCAGGACGAGGTCCGGCGTGCAATCAACAAAGGATTTGGTAAGGCGAAAGGCATTACCCTTAGACTCGTGGCTCTTGACAGTCAGGGAACCGTCTTTGCAATTTGGACAGGTGGAACAGCGACTGGTCGAACAGATCGACCCTTTATCGTCCCAAATATCAAATTTGGGAAAACGTGGCCCTTGCCGAAGGGGTCGTCTTGGAAAGGAGGAGACACCTATGAAACGACTTCAGATGGAAACCATGCCTACGGGCAAACGCAGTCGGCACTTACCAAAATAGGGGATCGAATTGACATTTCGGTACCAATTAAGGGGGGGCAGTATGCGAAGTTTAAGTCTGTTCCAGTTTTCAAAATCGCATTCTTTGAGCCCAATATGATTCGACCAGCAAAGAAACATAAAGGATAACTCCTGGAAATTGATACCTCATCCGATCAAAAGACGGTTCATCGCCTGCGATGTTGTAGAATCCTCGCATGAATCGATGGGGAATCATTATTGCCGCAATCGTGGTAGGCACCAGTGCTTTCGCACAGAACGACGAAGCTTATGGAAAGAAAATCAAGGAGTACACCACCGACTCCTTCTTCTCAACTGAGTTTGTCGATCACCTTCCCCTGAGTTCCAAAGTGACTTCGCCCATGAAGCACTTTGGAGATATCATCGGCGCGCCAAATGTCTTGCACCATGTCGACGAGATCAACGCCTACATGAGGCTGCTTGCCAAAGAATCTCCCCGAGTTCGAGTTCAAAGCATGGGCAAGAGCGAAGACGGGCGAGAAATGATCACCGTGATCATCTCTGACGAAAGCAACCTTCGGCGGCTCAGGCAGATTCAAGACA